>JAQUQR010000002.1:197371-207020 GCA_028715985.1 Methanocellales archaeon | reverse complement strand
GAGGTTCTACTGCCGATTCTCCAATCTTTCCAAGAGCCTTTGCTGCTTCCCCTCGAGCATACCACTCTTCATCCTTAAAAGCCTGAATGAGAGGTTCTACTGCCGATTCTCCAATCTTTCCAAGAGCCTTTGCTGCTTCCCCTCGAGCATACCACTCTTCATCCTTAAAAGCCTGAATGAGAGGTTCTACTGCCGATTCTCCAATCTTTCCAAGAGCTTCTGCAGCTTCCTCTCGAACAAGCCGATCAACATCCTTAAAAGCCTGAATGAGCGGTTCTACCGCTCTTTCATCTCTTATTTCTCCAAGAGCCTTTGCAGCTTCCCTTTTAGCAAACCAATCCTTCAAAGCCTGAATAAGCGGTTCTACCGCTCTTTCATCTCTTATTTCTCCAAGAGCCTTTGCTGCTTCCTCTCGAGCATACCGATCGTCTAAAGCTTGTGTAAGAGGTTCTACCGCCCTTTCATCTCCAATCTTTCCAAGAGCTTCTGCAGCTCCCCATCGAACATGGCTATTTTTATCCTTCAAAATCTGAATAAGCGGTTCTACCGCTCTTTCATCTCTTATTTCTCCAAGAGCCTTTGCAGCTTCCTCTCGAACATCCAACCACTTTTCATCCTTCAAAGCCTGAATAAGCGGTTCTACCGCTCTTTCATCTCTTATTTCTCCAAGAGCCTTTGCAGCTTCCTCTCGAACAAGCCGATCACCATCCTTCAAAGCCTGAATAAGCGGTTCTACTGCTGGCTTTCCAACTTTCACTAATTCATTCCAATCACTCTTTGCCATTAAGTAACGAACTTTCTCTGCATCATCTCTAGGCTTCCATCCTATTTCTCCAAGAGCCTTTGTTGCTTCCTCTCGAACACGCCGATCAACATCCTTAAAAGCCTGAATGAGCGGTTCTACCGCTCTTTCATCCTTTATTTCTCCAAGAGCCTTTGCTGCTCTCTCTCGAACACGCCGATCAACATCCTTAAAAGCCTGAATGAGCGGTTCTACCGCCCTTTCATCTCCAATCTTTCCAAGAGCCTCTGCTGCTTCCCATTGGACATGGCTATTTTTATCCTTCAAAGCCTGAATAAGAGGTTCTACCGCCCTTTCATCTCTAATATTTCCAAGAGCTTCTGCAGCTCCCTTTCGAACAGAATACACTTCACAGGTTCCAACTTCCTCAGAATAATAAGTAAAATAGTATCCATCTTTCAGAGCCTGAATGAGAGGTTCTACTGCCGATTCTCCAATCTTTCCAAGAGCCTCTGCAGCTCCCTCTCGAACATCCCAATCTTCATCCTTCAAAGCCTGAATTAGTGGTTCTACTGCTCTTTCATCTCCTATCTTTCCAAGAGCTTCTATGGCATCCTCCAAAGCTTTAATAATAGGTCCTTCTATCCTTTCATCTCTATGCTTCCATCTTATTTTTCCAAGAGCTTCTGCTGCCGCCAATCGATAGTACCAATCTCCACCTCTCAAAACCATGTTAAGAAGAAGTTCTACCGCCCTTTCATCTCCAATCTTTCCAAGAGCCTCTGCTGCTTCCAATCGAACATCGTTATCTTCATCCTTCAAAGCCTGAATGAGAGGTTCTATTGCTTTTTCATCTCCTACCCTTCCAAGAGCACATGCTGCACCCTCTCGAATTTTCACATCTTTTTCATATTGTAAAGCTTTAATTAGCCCTTTTACATTTCTTTTTCCCTCTAACTTATCCACATTCGGTTTGAACAACTTATCAAATATTCTCATCTTCACATCTCCTTATGCGACGAATGGCGTATAACTTTTTGCGTGTAAAAGAAGTTGAGGAAGGTACGAAGTTGGATATGCGCCTGTTATATGACAGAACTCACGAAGTGGACGAGGTGAGGAAACCGAAGTTTTCCGCAGAATTGCGCACATTTCATTGTTGTGCTCCTTTTTGTTCTGCACTTTTTTTTTTACTCCCACTTGTGACTCATTAAATGTGATTTATTTTTCCACCCTTTTTACTGTTGAGGGCTTTCCGAAGGAGGTTTTTGTATTAAAACAGTTCTTTGTTGTTTAATGAATGCTTTACCAAGGTGGTTTTCAACAATCTTCACAGCAGATGTCCCACCGAACGTATGAGTTGTAGAATGAAACACGGATAATACAAGATCTTGAAATTCTTGGTCATCTTCCAAATCACTGATAATCAAACCGATTTCTTTTGCCATTTGCCGATTTATATGTCGAGCATGGCTTTTGAATCTTTGGTGATTTGCCAAGGTAGCAGCAATTTCTGTGGATATTTCATTTGCATTATCCTTTTCCACAAACATGTAAGCTTCAAGCCACTCAGAAACTAATTGCTGAGATAAGGCTAAAGCATTTTGACATTGCACCAATAGTGCAGGTCCATATTGATTTAGTATCGGCAACCATGAACCTAATTTTTGAGGATCTTGGCATTCTGATTTAGCGAGTTCAAACTGATCTAATATCGCCTGTGCTGGGGCTACTTGAGGGCCAAACTGTGTATTAATTCTAACTTGAGGGTCAATTGGACCGATAAATGAATGCTTTCCTAAAACAATAGAATTCCCGCTGCAAGCAAGCATTGTTGCTGCTGACATCGCAGCGTGTGGAATAATAATCCTGATGTCGTCAAATTTAGTCCTTAAGTATGAGACGATTGCTTCTGTTGCCTCAGCGGAACCACCAGGACTATGTAAGATGAGATCTAAACTTTGGCCAGTAAGCCCATGAATTACCTCCATTATTCCTTGAATATCCTCCTCTGTTATACTTATTAGACTGGGATCAAAATTGCCCGGTTGTGTCCATTGAGACGCATAGATGATGGTATTACGCCTTGTATATCCATACAAAGAAGCCAAATATTTTCTTCTAACAGTATCAAAAGGAGGTCGAACACCTTGTTCTTCAAGTTGTTGTAGTTCTGTTAATATCTCCCCCCAAGTAGGCATAATAATTCAATCCTTTTAATATGATGAATTATTGTTAGATGAAATAATAGGCAGCGGCATCATACCCATTAAATATTCGTGACTTTGTTGAATCATACTTTCATAATCACCGTATACTATCATCAATTCTTTAATGCCAGGTTGTTCTTGTGCCCTTTTTATCAGTTCTTTATAATCTAATTCTATTTTTTCCTGCATCATTTGCTTTGTTTCCTTAGGTTATTTAATATATAAATTGTTTTTTGTCCCTTTTATAGTTTTGGTTAATTTTGAGGTAATTCTCAGGCTTTATTTCTTATCCGATAAAAACATCATCTGAATCTAAACTGATTAATATCCTCTCTTATGTAATTGGCAACCGTTCTTGCCTTCTTGTCAAAATCCTTTTCATTGCTGGCATAGAGGATGACCCTGGATGCGCTTATGATTGCCATCTCTCCCACTGAGTTGGTGCCGAACTTTACGGCCTTTTCCAGGTCGCCGGCCTGTGCGCCCACCCCCGGTATCAATATAGGCATATCTTCTCCCACCATCTCCCTGATCTTTTTCAGCTCCTCCGGGTAGGTGGCTCCGACCACCAGTCCGCAGTTTTTGTTTACGTTCCAGCCCACCACATGTTCAGCCACGATCTCGTACAGGCGCTTTTCTGAGCCACAGCGAAGGTCCTGGAAATTTTTTGAGCCGGGATTGGATGTCCTGCACAGGACGAATACGCCCTTTTCCGCATAGTCCAGGAAGGGCTTGACGGAATCGCTGCCCATGTAAGGATTCACCGTGACCGCATCAAAGTTAAACACCTCGAAAACAGCCTTGGCATAGGCCTTTGCCGAATGCTCGACATCCCCCCTCTTGGCGTCAGCGATGACGGGTATATCACTGGGAATGTACCTTAGGGTTTTGGCCAGGGATTGCAAGCCGTGCAGGCCCAGTGCCTCGTAAAATGCTAGATTCGGTTTATAGGCGATCACCAAATCCTTGGTTGAGTCGATGATGCGCTTATTGAACTCGAAGATCGGGTCATCGGCATCCCGCAAAAAGGAAGGAATTTTCTCTGCGTCAGGGTCAAGTCCTATGCAGAGCAGGCTGTCATTCTTTTTCGATGCGCCGATCAATTTGTCGTTGAATCTCATCTTTACTTTACCACCTACCCTGATTTCTATCCGGGGTTTGTATGCCGCTATCGCCTTTTCATTTATTTAGTACTAAGAAAGCAAAGCAGACAATGGATTTTTTCGTATCAGCCTTTTGCGTACTCATCAATCATCCGTTCCGCTATATACGCCCGTTTTAAACTCCCCGTCCCATACTGCGGCGGCTGAACACACGGGATTTTCGAATCTCAATTCGTACATAAACCTGGCGATCTCGGTCGCAGTCGATCCCTTCACCTTTGTATATAATCGCTCGAAGTCGGTCTTCTCATAGGTTGCGATGAAGAATGCCTTTCCCCCAAGCTCGAATTCCTTTACATTTATGCCGTCTGATTGTACTATGCCCAGACAACCTCTTCCATTTTTGTCAATGACGCCTGCAATTCTCGGCGTTTTATACTGGTCTCTTTCATAGTCCATCGCTAAAAGAGTGAGTGCCATGGCATCTCTCGGAGGGTATCCTGATTCTATTTTTTCCGCTATGGGCTCTGTGTGTGAGCCGTTTGTGGCGACCGCATGATCTCCGATCACTTTGATGCAACTATACGAGATATACGGACTCTTGGGCAGGTCCTTTGCGTCCTTTGGAACGATGCGCACGGAATCAAACTCTGTCACAGCCATCCGATTCGGAAAGGAGCGGGAGGATAACCGATACCCTATAAAAGGCCTGCCCTCAGAGCGCCCTATTACAACCACTCTTCCGACATACATCATAGGTCCAACCCAAATTGCTTCGCATTCGCGTCCGCAATATCCTGAATCTTCTTCAGCTCTTTCTCTCCGCCCTCGATTTTGAACAAATGCTTGAATCGGCGCTGTGCCTTCAGGTATTCCTCGACGGGTTTTCGCTTGATCTTCTTGACTGAGGTAACTTTGCCATCTGTCATTTCATATATCGGGAAAAGTGCCGTCTCTACCGCAAGTCTGCCGATCTCTATCGTCTTACTTCCGTCAAATCCCCATCCGGTACAACAAGGTGCATGTATCTGCAAGTACTTTGGGCCTTCTATGGAAATTGCTTTTTTTACCTTTCTTATCACATCTTTTGGATAGGCAATCGAGGCGGTGGCAACGTAGGGTATCCCATGGGCGGCAGCTATTGCAGGTAAATTCTTCTTTGGTCTGTTTTCACCGAAAGAGGCTTTCCCGGCAGGACTTGTCGTGGTGGATGCGCCATAGGGCGTCGAACTACTACGCTGTATGCCCGTGTTCATGTAGGCCTCGTTGTCATAACATATATACGTAACATCATGCCCTCTTTCGAGCATTCCTGAGAGTGCCCCTATTCCGATGTCAATGGTGGCACCATCCCCGCCTATCGCAATCACCTTGGCCTCATCCTTCCTGCCAAGGGATTTTAGGGCCGATTCAACTCCAGATGCGACAGCTGCCGCATTTTCAAATAACGAGTGAATCCATGGAACTTTCCAGGCTGACTCCGGGTAAGGCGATGAAACGACCTCCAAACAGCCTGTTGGTGAGATGATTATGACGTCCTTTCCTGAACCTTTAAGAATCAATCGTGCAGCTATTGCCGCCCCACATCCTGCACATCCTCTATGACCAGGTGCAAACAATTCCTCTTGCATCTATGGCACCCCCAGATCAACGAACTCACTATCCTCTTCAACTCTCCCGGATTTGATCGCTTTTTGCGCTTTCTCGACGATGCTCCTGATCGTGTTCTTTGAGATGTCCCTTCCACCCAATCCAAGGACGAATCCCAGTGCAAGAGGACCCTTCTCCTTGTAGAGGGCGGATTTGACATCCGTATACAGGGCGCCTTCATGTCCTAACGAGATGTTTTTGTCCAGCACGGCTATTGCCTTCGCATTCTTGACCGCTTCTGCTATTGCCTCTGCTGGAAATGGTCTGTAGCATCGAACTTTTACGAGTCCAACCTTTTTTCCATCTGCACGTAACTCATCGATTGCATCCTTTGCAGTTCCTATGACGGAGCCCATTGCCATTATGAGCACCTCTGCATCCTCTGCCTCATAGGTATCGATCAACCCCCCATAGTGGCGCCCGAATTTATCCCGAAAATCGCTTGCTACCTCTATGATCTTTCTCTCAGCCCTCTTCATGGCTTCATGGATCATGTAGCGAAATTCCGTGTACGTGCTCGGATACACTATTGTACCAAATGATAGGGGATTCTTTGGTGTTAGATAATGAGCAGGATCATACGAAGGCAGGAAATCGTCAACTTTTTCTTGAGGACATAGCTCAACAGGTTCATGCACATGAGTCAGAATGAAGCCATCCATCCCTACCATTACCGGCAGGAGAATGTCACGGTCTTCAGCGATCTTGTACGCTTGTATGATCATATCGCTTGCTTCTTGGGTATCCTCTGCATAAAGTTGGATCCATCCGCTGTCCCGTTCGGAGACCGTGTCTTGCTGATCGTTCCAGATGTTGATCGGTGCAGACAAAGACCTATTCACAGCAGTCATTACTATCGGCAGTCTCAGCCCGGCTGCGTTAAATAACACCTCATGCATCAGAGCCATTCCCTGGGACGTAGTGGCAGTGTACGTCCTTGCGCCTGTTGCGCTAGCTCCGACACAAACCGACATTGCGGAATGCTCCGAATCAACCCTGACATACTCACTAGCGAGTTCCCCGTCTGCCACCATCCGTGCTATCTCTTCGACTATGTGCGTTTGGGGTGTGATTGGATAGGCTGCTATGACATTTGGTCTGCAGGCTTTGACCGCTTCTGCCACAGCCCGCGAACCTTCCATGATCTCCATGAAGACTATTCCTCCTCCATGACCATTTCTATGGCTTTTACCGGGCATTCATGCGCACAGATTCCGCATCCCTTGCAGTAGTCGTAGTCTATGATATACTCGTCACCTACTTTGTATATCGTGCCTTCTGGGCAGAGCATACTGCACGTTCCACAACCGATGCATGCTTCCACGTTGATGATGGGCTTAAACGTCCGCCATGAACCAGTTTTGTTAATCCTCGTACTTCCAGGCTCTGCCATGGCACCTATGCTCAGTTTCATTTTATCTGCCCTTTCATCCTGTCATAGGCTTTTTGCACTGCTTCTGCATTCTTCACTCCTATTTTACCTGGAAAACGACTTGTAACGGCACATTTAATCGATCCCACAGAAACCTCTCCGGTGGCTCCTGCAAAAGCGCCAATTAAAGCAGTATTCATGATTGGCTGTCCTAAGGTCTCCATTGCGATCTTCGTTGCATTAATCGTCCTTACCCTGATTTCAGCTTTCAGCCCCAGTTTTTCCGGCTCTTTTTCGGTGTTGGCGATCACCATGCCTTCTGGCTTCAAACCCGATGTAACATCCTCCACATCGAGCAGTGTGGGATCTTGGACGATCACATAGTCTGGATTGTAGATATGACTTCTCAATCGTATAGGCGAGTCATCTATTCTTACAAAAGATACGATAGGTGCACCCCTTCGTTCAAAGCCAAAAAATGGGAATGCCTGACTGAATTTTCCATCATTAAAAGCTGCTGAGGCGAGCAGTTCCGCGCTCGTAACGACTCCTTGTCCGCCCCTTCCGTGTATTCGTATTTCTTTCATGACCTCTCCATGACGCCGCTAATCAATTCTGGCATGAATTTATTTAAATTTATTTGTGGGACTCCAGTCAACTTTGATTCCCAAGACCTCTTTTTTGCCTCTGTAAACATCTCTGGCTATTTCGGCACACCCAATTGCAGCGGTCCACTTGTCTAAACCGATTATTTCAGTATCAAGAAGCTCTTCAACCGTCTTTCTCACCTTGTCCATCCCGCCACTCAGGAATATTGCTTCACAAGATGAATGTTCGTTAACAAGTATCCGCATGCCAGCTATTTCCATCGCTGCGAAGAGCGCTATCCTTTCTAATGCCAGTCTGGAGCTTTCATTCTCTGCGCTCAGTAATTCCTCCACACTACTAAAGTTTGTGTGTTTTAATACGCCGCTTTGGGAGAAGGCCCAGTTTGCGCTTATCTTGCCTGCCTCGATATCCCGAATTGCATCCAGGTCAAGCGGACCCTGGAGCATTCCTGGCGCAAAAATACATGCGTCTAAGGCACCGACTATATCCCCATCCACCACTCCCACAGTAACGGTGTTTGAGCTTACGTCTGATACGATGAAAGTGTTATAGCCCTGTAAATGGGCATGATATGCAATGCCCACTTTTTCTGGGCTTGCTCCGTGCGAGAACATCTTCATTCTTCTATCGATATCGCTCCTAGCATGTATGCCAGGTATCACGATTGCAGGTATGCCCGACCTCTTGATGACATCAAAGACATGTGTTCCCCCCCCAATGTGGATTCCAGCGACACCCATCTTAACAACGCCTCTGTTAGTCACTCGTTCCATGTCGGTAATTTCAGAGATACCATCGCCCATCGAGTAACTGATTGCAAAAAGTTCTATGTCTTCTGCTTTAATCCCCAGACCGCTCAGGATGCTCTCCAGCAGTAGGGGGTCAGGCATGGTTTTGGCACACTCTCGCGACAACTCAAAAACACGTCCATCATCCGTTCCGAATCGTATCGCAGTGGTACCGTGATCCATCCCAACGAACATGTTACCCCCTGAGAAAATTCACGTAATATAATTTGTGCCTGCATTTAAATAAGGTCTTATGGGTATATCTAATATCCCCCAGGTTTTAGCCTGAGTAGTTAATTTAATTTGTCTGCGGTATCTTAAATAGCGCCATGTTCATGAAGACCTTTTGAAAAAAGGTCAAGGGGGAAACATGTAGTTTCTCCTTTCAAAAAGCGGGGGTTGCCAAGTCTGGTCAAACAACCAGGGAGAAGCGCTCTCTTTGTTGGACCAAAGGCGCAGGGTTTAGGACCCTGTCTCGTAGGAGTTCGCGAGTTCGAATCTCGTCCCCCGCATGCGGGGGTTGCCAAGTCTGGCCAAACAACCTTTTGGCTGAGCTTGACCCAAAAGGGGACCATAGGCGCAGGACTTAAGATCCTGTCTCGTAGGAGTTCGGGGGTTCAAATCCCTCCCCCCGCATAAAAATTTCATTCAGATAGGGATTTTGGTATTGTATTAATAAATACGGGTATTAATACTAAGGGACTAATTGATTCTTTTGAGAGATTCTGCAAGATACGAAAAACTCCAACTATCTATCCGATTTTATGGTGATAGGATAGATACATCCAACATATTAGACTCTTTCTGCCCTCTATAAACAATGAATCAGTCGAGACGATCACCATTCAAGATGTAGAATGCACGAATATCCTGAGTTGAAATCTGCAAACTCGTACAGAAATAAGAAATGCTGTGCGCTCTAAACTATTCTTTAGAGACTTTCTCAAGAGTCCTGACGTTATCGCTGACTTCAAGTCTCCCCGATAAAGTTGAGCGCAAATCTACCGAGCAAAAGTGACTTAATCAATTCTACGATGCGCTTCCTGACCTAAGAGGCAAAACAATCTTTCTTATGCATGCTTCAAGTGGCTTAAGATGTAGTGAAGTTTTAGGACTTAACTCAAAATGTGGACTTTATACCCTCAAATCTTTTGGTACCATATCACAGGATCTTT
>JAQUQR010000002.1:0-197271 GCA_028715985.1 Methanocellales archaeon | reverse complement strand
CTCACAGGATCTTTCTCACAGGATCTTTCTCACAGGATCTTTCTCACAGGATCTTTCTCACAGGATCTTTCTCACAGGATCTTTCTCACAGGATCTTTCTCACAGGATCTTTCTCACAGGATCTTTCTCACAGGATCTTTCGAATCACGTATGAAGAACAAGCGATCTATGAAAAATAGCTAATCGCATGACTCCATTTTCAAATCAACTTTGTTTGGTCCTCACAGTCCTAGATGTATCCTGTTAAAAATCGCCATGGGAAGCTGCATTCTCTACTGATGGCGTCCCTTCAGCAAGAGAGTTTGGATATTTTTTATTAAAATTGCTTAAATTAAGCAATATTATCATTAATTAACTATATATCTATGTCTACGCCACTATCTATCATATCGCATCAGGTGATGAACATGTATATAGAAAAATATAGATTGGTTCTTCCGGCCGGGTTGGACATTAAAACCGCAGCTATTTCAGCGAAGATGCAGGAACATGACAAGGTCGAAGTTTACACGGGCAACAAGGCTGTATCGAATTATGGCATAACCGTACAAGGGTCTGGCGTATGGGCAAAAGGTCACATTGATGGCACAATGAAAGGGTATGATTACAAAGCCCTTTATAAGGTGTATAACACAGAGAGTCACCAGTCCGCTGGCTGGTGGGTCTTTAAGTACCAAGAAGACAAATCGCAAGCCGAACTCAAGAAAACGTTTGAGCAACTGCGGCAAGTGGACCTCAAGTACGATCTGGGATTCGAAATTCAAGGAAATGATTACGGCATTAGTGCTGTGTTCATTACCTATGAAGTTATTCGGGTAGTCTACAACGGGATAACAAAAGACGTCGTAGTGACCAACAATGATAGTTCCGGGGCTATGACTCCAGACGGGGACAAGTATCCAGGCGGATTTAAACCAGTACCCGTAAAAGTATCCAGGCGGATTTAAACCAGTCTAATAACAAAAAGCCCTTGTACCTAGGGCCAACAAAACCGCTTTTGACAAGCGAATTTCTCTCTAGGGAGGCGAATTAAGCTTTCCTAGGGATACTTTTTTTCGAAAATATGTGTTAATAATAGTTTGAAGTTGTCGTATATGACTCGATAGATAGCAATATATTATATAGTAAAGCATATCATATCGAAGTAGTCTTTTGCCCCGGTGGCTCAGTGGTAAAGCGCCACACCGTTAAAGCTCCCATGACTTTAAGGGGCGAACTTGGTACCGCTGACAAATAGGTGGAGATCGCGGGTTCAATCCCCGCTCGGGGCTCTTCATAATATAATCTTCATAATATAAAACAGTTAGCTAAAATGTAAGCTTGTCATAACAAAGCTTGTCATGTCATAATACAAACAACAATAAGGTCGTTGCTAAAGATACTGTGACTATCAGAATACTGCTAATGGTAACGTTTTTTGTGAACTTCATATTGCCTGACATCGTTACCAAACCAACTTTGATCACAATGCCGGATATGTTGGAGAGGATTATTCCTAAAGCAGCTGTTAGCTTGCTGACCTTACCAGCTTGGTAAAGCACGACAGCACTGATCGTAGCGCTTGTACTGCTTACCGTACCACTTATGAATTCTGAGATGTAAAATCCAATCTCTCCAAATTGCATATGTGCAGTTGTGGCCAGGGCGATCATGCCCAAGAATATCAATCCAAATATTAGTGCATTCTTCATGCTGAAAGGTGATCTAACATCTACGTCTATGTTATAGGTATCCCTCCTCGTAATTAATGCGTATAGTATACCTATGAACATCATGCTGAGCAAGGGAAGTGCTATGGTTACAGCTAATTCTACGGAGAACATCGTACATACTAAAAGATTTCTCGCACACATAGCGACATTTGATAGTACCACTGCCGACGCGGCGAAGAGCATAAGGTCTGGGCGCTCTTTCGTCCTAGAACTCAAT
This sequence comes from Methanocellales archaeon, assembly GCA_028715985.1. Taxonomy (NCBI): domain Archaea; kingdom Methanobacteriati; phylum Methanobacteriota; class Methanomicrobia; order Methanocellales; species Methanocellales archaeon. The sequence goes on along the minus strand of JAQUQR010000002.1, from coordinate 195,342 downwards.
TCACTCACTATTGCCGTGCTGTTTGCCAATCCCCCAAAAAAGCCAGTATATGCTATCCCACGGGCACCCATTTTTTTCATCATGGCATAATTGGCGAACCCCATCCCAGAAACCAGTACGACCATCAACCAGATCATCCTCGGATTTATAACCTGCCATGGGTCTATGTACTCATTTGGCAGGATTGGGAACACCACGAAGGCTAGGATGCCAAACTTGATTGCACCTCTCAACTCTTGGCTTGAGATACCTCCCACGAAATTATGTAACTCTTGTTTAAGAGTCAATATCGCAGTAATGATGATAGCAACGATTATTGCAGAGCTGTAGCGATTCATTCCCACTAAGACACCTGCGCCGTATGTCAGCATGAGCGATGTAATGGTCGTCAAATGAATGTCCTCCTCCTGTAGCAAGCTCTGTATGGACAAAAGAACGGACGCAATGATGACGAAACAAGCGCCTATCAGCACCAGTTGTGGGCTCACAAAGCTGAATATGGTGCCGCATAAACTTACCAATGCAAATGTCCTGATTCCTGGCTCTTTATGTGCCCACTCGCGCTCTAGGCCTATGAACATTCCAAGTGCCAAGCCCAAACCGATCTTGAGAGCATATTCATATGCAACATCGTTAATCATATGCGTCTACCTATACTATACATATCCATGCTAAAATGACATTTTATTGTCTTGTTTGTAATGATAAAAAACTGCTCTAAGTCATCGTTTCTTGGATTCAATTATGTCGTGTTGTGCACTCTCTGATGGGGCAGGGCAGATTCGAACTGCCGTCCACGGCTCCCAAAGCCGCGAGGATGGACCAGACTACCCTACTGCCCCCTAGGTTATAGTGGGTAATGATCAATTGGATAAAAAGCTTTTCCAAGTAATAATAACGGTGGTTGTAAATTTTATCTACCCCATCTTATCTTAATAAAACGCCATGTTCGTCAATTTCGCCATTTTTGATTCTGGTAGAGGAAATTGGCTTTCCATCTTGAGCCAACACAAAATTTATTTTGACTATCTCAATCGGTCGAAGACCTTCCTCTTTTCTAATTCGATTGATCTCCCTTGCAACAGGATAAGTCTCTGGCGATACGACTATGTAGTCGAAATGCTCGCTTATGGTCGGTCCATAGGGTTCGTTTAATTTTTGGATATTTGCCTGCGAATTAAACTCTCCTTGGATATACCGCTTCATGCATCTCTTTCTTTCCTCATATGGGCATACCTCTCTATAGCGATGCTTTGCCAACTCATCAGAGGTCAATCCGATGAAAACATCGCCAAGTTCGTATGCCCTTTTGAGCAACGCCTTATGCCCGTCATGCAAGGGCTCAAACGTCCCTCCGACAGCAACTTTCATTTCTGTCCTCTAGGATTTGATTGCAATTCTGGTGATGAGCAAGCCAACTTCATAGAACAGAAGCATCGGAGCCGCGATCATCATCTGAGAAATCACGTCTGGTGGCGTTATGATCGCCGCTACTATGAACACGATTACTATTCCGTGTTTTCGATACTCTCTAAGGGTTTGATAGTTGACCACACCAAATCGCGCCAGCAGAGGGAGCACTATGGGCAATTCAAAGGCCAAGCCAAAGACCACGGTCATCATTATGGCGAAATGGACCCACAGCTCTAAAGACCAAGTGCTTGTTGCTCCTACACTCATCGCAAGTATGTTCAGATACCTTAGCAGGAAGGGGAGCATGATAAAGTAAGAATAGGTGGCGCCCAAAAAGAACAGGATTAGGGCTGAGACTGCTACCAATACGATGAACGATTTCTTTAACTCAAACCGACTCGCTATGTCGTATCTATTCTTCAGCGCATCGTACACATAATAAGCTATAAGCGGTAGCGATAGAAGCACACCGATGATCAGAGACATTTTCAACTCTAACACGATTGCTTCAACTGGCTGAATTATTACGGTCTTCACGCCCTCTGGCAGCAGGTCCTTTTGTATTTGGTTTAACAGCCTGCTCATGAAAGGAAAGGATCCAAAGGTTCCTATTCCTATCACTATGCCTATTCTCATCAGTTTTTTTCGTAATGCAGCTAATATGACGCCAAATTCTTCAAGAGCCAATTATTTCCCCTCGCTTGTTTACCCTCAGTCTACTATCCGGTCCTATTTATTTATAGTCATTCCATCCCATTCTATTTAGCTAGCCTTATATGCTATTTATATCAGTCATTAATTGATCGTTGCACCTACTGTTAGTTGTCCATAGTATTAAGTTTAGGGATGAAAAAGAGTCTATTGATAATATGAGCATTGACTATGATGTACCACCCAGTGACAGGGAATTACCCTTGAGAGAGCACCTTGCCGAATTGCGACAACGAGTACTCGTCATCTTTGGAGGGGTTGCCCTCGTAACTGCGGTCGTGTTACCCTTCTCTGATGAGATGCTCAGGATCATGTGGAGCCATTTTCTCCCGCCTAATGTAGAGATGATGGTTTACGGTCCTTGGGAAATCATTTCCATAAGAATAACGCTCTCGCTTATATGTGCTTTTGTGATTGGTGTTCCATTACTTCTGTATGAAACACTAGCATTTATGAGACCAGGGTTATATCCGAGCGAGAGACGTTTTCTCTACTTGGTAGTGCCCTTCTCATTGATCTTGTTCATCGCAGGTGCCGCTATTGGCTATCTCCTTGTGGTTCCAACCTTATTCAGGTTAATGATATCCGCTTCCAGTGATGTTGCATTTGCCCAGCTATCGATAAAAAATACATTCTCGGTAGTGATGACTACTATTGCTGGCTTGGGCCTCGTATTCCAGCTCCCTCTGTTAACGGTCTTTGCCGTGAAGATGGGGCTAGTAAAATACAAGAGCTTGGTGGAAAGAAGGTGGTTGGTGTATAGTGGATTATTGGCCTTTGCGATGCTTGCAACACCTGACCCTACGCTGCTCTCGCAATTGGTGGTGGCGGTCATGCTAGTCATATTATTTGAGTTCAGTTTGTTGATTGCTCGTTTTCTTTGATATGATATATGGGAAAAATGATATCTATGAATTAAAACAAATAAATAAGATAGAACAGGATAAAGCGATGGGATGGATAGATACCATGCATTTTTTATGGTTATACTCTTATGGCATTCATCCGGCGTTGGTAAATTTCGTATGGGGCGTGGTTAAGATGGACTGCTACGGCGCATTAGGGATGAGCAGGCAATTTAATGTTTATATATAATAAATAACATAACCTCAGGGAAATTATGTTATTTAACATGAAAGTTATGAAGTACACAAGCGCATATTCAAATTAATCATGGATACTGTCTATCCTTTATCAAGAAAATCTTAAGCCAAATCAATAACGTTTTTCAGATTGTGAAACAGCCCATTTCAATGCAATGGCAATGTGGTTTTACATAACCCATCAGCATTGCTGCTTAGCGCTCCTTGCACTATATTTTATCTGAATATATGAATAAACATATTGTGAGCAGGTTTTTTTAGATGAACGATCTTATTAGCTCTGTTGTAATTAAAAGGATTTTATGGGTATGATACAATATGATATAATTTAATAGTCCTGATATCGATAAGTCCTGATCGATAAAAAAAACTCCCCAATACTTACATATACTGTACCTAAAACCCTCTTCCCGGCAAACCTCTCATTGTGTCAGATATGGTTCAATCTGATTCTACAGTATCTACCTGCCTCAACTCTTGGAATGTTGACCCCTCACTAAAAAGAGTGCGATCCGATTACTAAAAATAAAAAAAGTTCGATGCGGTTTGAAAAGTGCAAAAGTTTTAAATAGAATATCTAACAGAACTATAGACCAATTGTAAGTTCCGAGATAGATGAAGAGGGACTTTCAAAAAAAAGAAATGGAGGAAATCGCGTGTTAGAAGTTTTAGAGAGAGAAATCGATCCAAGCGCTATAGGAAGGCGCAGGTTCCTCAAGTCTCTTGCTATTGCCGGAGCAGTAGCAACGATGGGGATTTCTGGATGCGTATCAGAGCCTGAGCCTACACCTGCACCTACACTGCCTACTGCCAGAACACCACCACCATTGCCTGCAACACCGAAACCAGCAGCACCAACACCAGCACCAGCAGCGCCAACACCAAAGCCAGCAGCACCAACGCCAACACCAGCAGCAACGCCAGCGCCACCAGTAACAGCTCCAACGCCTGCACCAACGCCTGCACAGGCGCCAGTGAAGAAAGGGGCTTCCTTTGACATTGACTACACTAAATGTTCCGGTTGCGACATTTGCGCTGTTGAATGTGCAGCCAAGTACCAACCCGCAGACATCGAGGGGATAAACCTAGTCTACTCGAGGATCAGGGCCATGCGCTTCACGTATGTGGACATTCCAAACGTATGCCAGTTTTGTAACCTCACTGAGTGGAGTGATGGGACTACGGAGATGCCCTGTCAGTATGTCTGTGCCACCAATGCGATAGAAACCGTTCCAGATGCGGAGACCGTCCCTGGCTACTACGGTAATGGGTACAAGCGCGTCAATCCGGATTTGTGTCTGGGTTTCGCTTCATGCGGCAAATGTCTGGAGATCTGTGAGCAGCTTTTCGGTAGCGGTGTAATTTTCACACCCGATGGCATAGCACAGGTTTGCACAGCGTGCGCTGGACAGCCCACCTGTGTGGAAGCCTGCACCGAGGGTGCCCTAGAATTTGAGGTTTCCATACCAGGCAGGTTCCAGGCGATGAACCCGGCGCATCTGGCTGAGATGCTGTATATGAGGATGTATAAAGTAGTAAGGAGGGATTTGGAATGAAAGGTGCTTGGGGTAAACTACTCAGAGTGGATTTAACACAAGAAACCACAAGCGTTGTGGAGCCAGAAGAGGAGATATACAAGACATTCCTTGGTGGTCAGGCTTTAGGACTGTACTTCCTGTTTAAGGAGGGTATCGCTAGCCCCGATGTGAAGCCAGACGATCCTAAAAACATGCTACAATTCCTCGTAGGTCCTGTAACCGGAGCAACACCTGGGGGGAGGTCCTGTATAGTCACCAAGTCTCCCTACAATTTCCAGTGCCAAACCCTAGCTGCAGGTCTTACCCCCACTGAGATGAAGTTTGCAGGATGGGATGGCATCCAAGTGGTTGGAAAGGCCAGCAGTCCTGTCTATCTGTCAGTCGTGAATGACGACGTGGAGATAAGGGATGCGAGCCATCTCTGGGGAATGGATCATGAGGAAGCCGATGCCGAAATTATGAAGGACACCTACGCGCCCTATACGCACAGGGCAGAGAGCATGCTGACTACTGGTGAAATGCCACCCCTGCTCGCTGCGAAACACCCTGCAGACCCGAACAAGGGCATTGGTGCGAAGAGACTGGCCAGATCGTGGACGATCGGAACAGCAGGTGAAAACAAGGTATGGTATGCAGCCACTATGACAGAGGGTGCCAGGGCTCACGGCAGAGCCGGTTCAGGTTGCATCATGGGCGACAAGAAGCTCAAGGGCATAGTCATCGCAGGTACCAAAGGACACTCGATGGCAGACAAGAAGGCTGTTTTGGAACTCAACAGGAAGATCTGGGCTTTTATGAAAACTGAGCGGAGTGCAAGAGTATACGGCACTTCTTCTGGTTGGACCAACAGCATGAGAACGTCTTGTTACCCCATCAGAAACTGGCAGGAAGGCTCCTGGGAAGACCCAGAGGCTCTCATGGCCTTCGTAGGCTCCTTCATGAAGAATGCCTCCTACGTCAAGCCCCAGGCTTGCCGGGGTTGTGCCCGTCACTGCCTGTGGACGGCTAGGATCACCAGCGAAGACGAGAGGATGGACGGCACAATCACAGACATGCCAGACTGGGAAGCCATGGGCACAGTGGGCGGAAATCTCGGCTTTTTGATACCGGAAGATCATCCTGAGTGGCATCCAAGGGACCCCTATCCAGGAGATCACTGGGACTTGAAGAGGGCACTGGACAAGCTTCAGAGAGGCACCATGCTGCATGACAACCTTGGTATGGACTACATAGAGGGCGGAAATAACCTCGCACTCGTCATGGAGTTGATGGAGAAGAAGTTGATCACAGCGGCAGACATCGATGGAATCAACCTCGTATGGGGCAACATAGACGCTGTTGATGACATGCTGCACAAGATCGCCCACAGAGAAGGCATCGGGGACAAGCTAGCAAACGGCACTTACGAGACCGCCAAGTATTTCGCTGCGCTGAAGAACAATCCTGACATAATGAAGTATCACATGGCAACTCATCGCTATGGCCAGCCAGCCCACACCGTAAGGGGTGGATGCAAGTCAGCCCTTTCCTACCTCACCACGATAAAGCCCAACTGTCATACCGAGGGCAGTGGAGAAGGTCAAGCCCTGATAGACCAACAGGATTTAGCATATTCGAACAATTCGGCAGTAATCTGCAGTTTCGTTAGAACATCCTGGGGTGCCGAGGGCATGGCATCCATGACAAAGGCTTGCACAGGCTGGAACGACTGGACCTACGACAAGCACCTGACGGTTGGAAATAGGGCAGCTGTTATGGGAAGGACATTCGAGCTGTACACCCAGATGAACGATGCAGGATTCAGCCCGACCGCATGGGATCACCTGACTCCATGGAAATGGTTCAATTCGCCATTCACGGCAGGACCCTGGCCGAAAGGGACCTCTATACTATATGAAGATGGCCTGGTGGTCGACGAGGCAAAGTTGTACGGTACAAAACTCCCAGCGTACTATGAACTGAGAGGCTACACCAAGACCACAGGCATACCAACTGCGGCAAAGATCGAAGCAAGCGGGCTCAAGGACCTCTTGGGAAGCGCTGTAACAGCGCTGTTGAGCAAGTTCGGCGAATAAATAAATAGACGCAATGAATGCACGAAAACCCAGTCTCCCCTTGGAGACCGGGTAACTCTTTTTTTTATTTATGACTGATATAAAAAAGGAAATCGTCTTACTTCTCTGCTCCTGTGATAAAAGTCTCCCCTTGAATTTTAGGTCCATATCCAAGTCCATGATGGATAAAGGGGTTGTAAATGCGATCACGAGCAATAGCCTATGCAATATCGATGGGCTAAGTGAGATTCATTACCGTCTAAGAAAGAATCCTGACCATCTCATTATAGCTGGTTGTTCAAACAAGACTTTGTTCGACGACATTCTAAGATACAGTCATTTCCCAAAGGAGAACCTATCTCTCGTTGATATTAGGGAGATGTCCGGGTGGGTTCATAAAGACAAATCTGAAGCTACGGAAAAAGCTAAAAGACTGATATTTAAGGAGATGATGAACGTTGAAAACAGAAGGGATTTTGAGCCGGGTGAAGACCTAAAAGAGATCGTGGTGGTTCTTGGCTTGAGGCGAGTGGAAGACTTAGTAATTTTTGGCAGGGTGGAATCCTGCCCAGGTTACAGGTTCGACTCCTGTTCCATATGCATCGATAGCTGCCCACATGGAGCAATATCGAGTGGGTTATCCATAGATCCCGAGTTGTGCAACGGCTGTGAGATCTGTATATCTGTCTGTCCGCTCGGACTGCTGACTTCCAAGAATCAAGGGAATATCGAGAGAAACATAAAATCCATGCTAACGAGTTTTGTAAAGAAGAAGCCATTCTCTTCCAAGCGCCTGATAGGAATGCCAATAATCTTATTTGTTTGCGACAACCTCGCGAAGATTACATTAGATAGAATTGGGTTAAAAAAGCTTAATTATCCGGCAGATATCCTTCCCGTACCAGTTTCATGTCTGAGTCAAATTAACCTCAACCACATTTTGATGAGTTTTGTTTTGGGCTCGCAAGGTATCCTTTTATGTGGTTGTGATCCATGTGAAAAAGGTTCTAAAGAATACATTGTGAATCTAGAGAGGACTTTTAAAAGCGTCTTCGAAAAAACGTGTCTTGAAGAAAGGCTTTCTGTCTTCAGAAGTACCTCCAGAGACTCAAATAAACTTCATGAACACATGATCAATTTTTTCGAAAAAATCAATTCCATGGACCGTTTAAATATAACCAGGGTAGGGGAATTTTTAGGGAATAAGCGAGAAGACCTGCTTTTGATGTTAAAAAGCGTTCTTAAGGATGGAGACCTAAGGGGAGATTTATTGCCCTTCGGTTTTATCAAAATCGATGAGGAGACTTGTGACCTCTGCGGAGATTGTACAAGGGCATGTTTGACCAATGCCCTGAAGATCGAGGACGGCAAACTTATTTTCGATCATGGATTTTGCATCGGTTGCGGGGCATGTGTCAAAAAGTGTCCCAACAGTTCGATTGAACTGGAGAAAGTTATAAAAGTCTCAAAGTTGTTTGTGACTGACATCGTAAAGTAAAAAGAGGTCGATTTCAATGTCAAAAATTCCTCAAAACATCTTCTATATAGTTGGTGTAAGGATGCATATGTACAAATTTGTAGCAGAAATCTTCAAGGGAGAGCCATCCTCCAAACTTCTGTATGGCATTACCCAAGATTTTTTCAAACAATACAGAGAGGAGAAGGGCGAAGAAAATGATTTCATGGAAGGATATGTGCAGATATGCGATTTCGTCGAGACATTTTCCGATGAAAAAGAGTTAAGGGAATTACTTTCCAGGGAGTACAGGGACCTTTTTGGAGAGAAGATCAAAGCGCTGGAAAGGCGCTATATCACAAAATCTGATGGCATCTTGCACGATTTACGAGACGTATATGAAAAAAGGGGCTGGACGATTCCGGAAGACTTTCCGAAAGAAGAGGACCACATAGCTGTTGAATGTGAGTTCGTAACCCACCTGTGTAAGGGCATGCGTAAAACCCTGCTGAGCTTGAATGCGGAAGAATCCGAAGCTAGCTTCAATTTTCAAAGAGATTTTATAAATGAGCATGTCTTGAACTGGGTCCCTGGCTTGTGCGATGAGATTGAAAGCGAAACTGAGAATGAATTCTATTTGGGGGCGTCAAAAATGACTTCTGGAATACTGGACATAGACAAAGAACTGTTGACGATGTTTTACTGAATTCAAAACAACTCGAATAGTCAGAATCCACTGTCCTGTTCAAATTTCAATGGTGCGATTACTCCTTCCTGTCCTGTCTTTTAGCCATGCCGATGTTTTTGATGTACACCACTTTCAATCAAGAAAAATCCTGCCTGTCAGGTAGTATCGGTTATCGGTCGATTTCAGGCGCTCTGCTCTTGTCGAGAACACCCTTCCCCGCTCATTCATTTAGGGACAAATATTAATTATCAGAACGAGGATTAATGAAACCTTATCAGAACGAGGCACTAGTTAATCACACTTGACTTAGGAATGGGGGATATATCAATGAAATATTATCCTTGACTGCATCAAAGCTTTTACCATCTGGTGTAATCAGCGTTGCTTGTAAGATGCTATGGACAAGTGGCATTTCCCTGGAAAATACCAACATAAGTCTATATTCGCCCGCTTCGCCCTTAATCGCTCTTTCGCTTATGGTTTCTTCCCATCTATCCAACAATTCACCCTTGGCTGATTCCCCGTCCTGAACATCGGTCTTCCTTTCATATAATTCAAGTATTAATTTGCCATTGGTGTCAATAACTCTGTCGTTTTCGTCTTTGATATATACTGTAATCTCCATAGCATCTGCTATATCCAGTCTTTCTGAATCTATCCCCCAATTATCCACGATGGCGTCCCTGATTTCGATGGATTTCACGGTTGGTTTCTCCGCTGAAGTAGTCCTATAGGCGCTAGGAGGAAGGAAATGCACCTTCAACGTCGTTTCCGCCTTTAAAATGTTGGAATGACCGGAGAATTCGACCTGTTCGCCCGTCAAATTTTCAGCATTGTTGCCCAGAATGGCGTAAACGGAATCCGGTTGATCCCTTTTGGGCGTAAAAATCACCGATATTGCCAAATCATCAGATATTCTTTCAAAATCCGTCCACAGGCCCAGCTCGATGAGCATTATGGCATTGTCGTACCATCCCACGTCATCGGGCGTTAAGCTGACCTCATAGCTTCCCTTTTCAACCGTTGCCTCTCCGAAAGCCATGTGTCCCGTATAAGTGGTGTCATCTCCCCTTTCCCAAAGGGGTGTGTCTATAAGCATCCGTTCAGCTTCATGTGCATCTAATGGAACAAGCAATCCCTTTCTCCAATAGGGTCTTTCGATAAACACTCCCAAAACGCAACCATCTGGCAGATTTGTTTTTCCAGAAACTGTTATTTGCCCCTCTTTCTTTTCTGCTGAAGCGGTAAGCGTGTAATTCTTTACAGCCCCAACCTGGACAGGAACCACCGCAAGGATGGACAGAGATGCCAGACCGATTTTATTCTTCATTTTCGTCACTCCCTTGTGTTTGCATAGCATATATAATGTGATGATATTCTATACTGTGTTAAATAGAAATACTAATGACATGGATTATATGAATCATCACTCCTATAAATGTTTTGTTGTGTTAATGGCCTTTTCTAAAATCTATTTGGTATATGTCTACTAAATAATAGCTAGACTGCTACGGGTATGTAAGGCATGGTCCCACTGAAAACGATCCAAATCCCCAGATTCTAGGCATCTCTCAAAGACATTGATTCCTTTTTAATGGAATTTTTTAGTTGGGGCGGCTCACATTCAGCACACGAACTCAACTCCCTGACGTCTGAAGCTACTTCTTTAACAAATTTTAAGGCGCTTATCACACCCTTATGAGTAACTTTGTACATTATTTTCTTTCCGTCCCGCCTGCTTTTTACCAATCCGCATCTCTTAAGTGCCTTGAGATGAAATGAAACAAGTGTCTGTTCCAGATTCGTTTGCTCCATTATGTCGTTAACGCACCTCTCGCTACCACCCAGGCACCATAGGATTTGTCTCCTGTTATTGTCTGCTATGCATTTCAGAAATCTTTCTTCACTCATGTTAAAACCAAGTATGCACGAAGGCTTATATATACATAACTGCTCATATATTCTCATCTAATTAAGTATGCTTTGTTCATATAATGGTGGCGTGTCCTGGAGGAACAGAAAATGGCAGAGGAACAGAAAGAAGAAAAATTTGAAAAGTTAACGAGGAGAGAGCTCCTTGCAGGTACAGGTGGATTTGTAGCTGGCATAGCTGTCGGATCTGGAGGCGTATCTCTATTATTGCCCCCAAAAGAAGTAGAAGTACCTGTAGAAGTAATAAAAGAAGTACCTATAGAAGTAATAAAAGAAGTACCTGTAGAAGTAATAAAAGAAGTACCTGTAGAGGTACTTAAGGAAGTGGAGGAAGTCAAAGAAGTAGAAATAAACAGATACGCCTGTCCATACTGCGATGGGACGTTCAGTACGTTGGGTGCCTTGAGAGTCCACGTTGACTCAGAACATCAACCCACACCGACATCCATAAGGGAGAGTGAGGGCAGACCTACTTACATCAATAAGGTCGATAAACCCACCTATGATGATTTTGTGGTAGAGACAATTGAGCAATTTGATCAGAAGAATGAAGTGTTTAGCAGATCTGTGTGGGATGAGGAGTACAAAAAGAGACGTGCAGAGGCTCCTTTAAGAGTAATATCTGATGATATGGCAGAGTTGGAGGGAAATGCATTTCAAACCAGTGGTTGGTATGTGCATAGGAAAGCGGGACCCAGTGGCAATGCAGGCCCCGGGGGTCTCAAATATAAAGACCTTTACGATTGGAACATAGCAGTGAGCAAGGTTAAACTCCCGGTTTCTGATCCGGCAAAGATGTCGGAGCGAATTAAGTATGTGGCTAAGTCTCTTGGGGCGGATCTGGTTGGTATCTGTGAACTTAACCAGCGCTGGGTGTATTCTCACTACTACGACAGGAATACTCAAGAACATGTTGAATTAAACGCTCCATACAAATATGCAATAGTAATAGCCATCGAAATGAAATGGGAGGATATAAAGAAATCTCCGGGGTGGGAAGCGAGTGCGGCAACTGGCGTCGGCTACTCTAAGATGGCTTTCATTGCACCTTCACTAGCCGCTTACATTAATGGGTTGGGGTATCCCGCCATTCCAGCCGGTAATGATCTAGGACAGAGCATCCCACTTGCCATTGACGCCGGCCTGGGGGAACTTGGGCGGCTCGGTCTACTCATAACTCCTGAGTTCGGGCCACGAGTTAGGCTCTGCAAGGTGTTAACCGACTTGCCCTTGAAGCCGGACAAGCCGATCGAATTCAGGATACAAAGATTCTGCGAGTCATGTGTCCTCTGCGCCAAAAGCTGCCCTATGGGAGCCATCAAGTTCGGAGAGCGCACCACTGAACCTACTTCCATTTCTAATCGAACAGGCCTACTGAGATGGCCCGTCGACGTTGTAAAATGCCACATCTTTTGGCAAATGAACCGTACGTCTTGTGCCAATTGCATAGCGGCTTGTCCCTGGTCAGACATGGGCATTCGAGGCGAGATAAAGTATAACCTTTGAATGGGAAAATTCCGCGGTTTGGGCTAAGTCTTTAATGGCTTCGTCGATTCCGATGGCTTAGTATAAATGCTAGCCACCTCTGAGTGCGGCAAGGCATAAAAAACATACTACAATAAAATAAAATAAAGTCAAAACCTCAAGACCTTTTCAAGTTAATCCTGATTCTGTCGTGAAGTATGATGGATAGGATACCTATTATGCCAGCCACCAATATGAGATCATAACCAGGTCCGAAATTCGTAGCGATGGTATATCCCTCCATAAAGATTTCGCCTTCAATTGGTAAATCCGGTAGTACTATCATACTACTCACTACCGCTTTATCTATTCTCGCTTGTAGCCTCATCCTAAAGACGTAGTGTATGGCTAAACACAGTGAACTTGCAAGAAGGATCAAAGGTATCCCGATCTTCTTTTTCAAAAAGCTCCCAATGACGATGACCACGATCATGATTACCAATACAACGAAGAACCACTGTAAACTGTGCCCAATATCCGGTACCATCTCCGGTTCAGGAATGCGACCAACTAAAGAATGTGGGTAGACTTCAATTCCTATTCCACCCGTCGTTTCGACGAACCAAATTCTCCACCAGTAAAAGCACATGGACAAAATGATAAAAACAGCCGATATCAGGGCAACAGGATTCCTCAAAACATTAAATCTCGATTTAACGTTCATGTGAATATCTCTTTAAATAGTACTATTTTAAACTTTCGAGCTCATTTTCGTGTTTATTTCATTTCATCATCCTTGTTTTTAAACTGGCCTTTAAAAAAGGTGCTATCGCTCGCAAATTTTTTGCCATCCATATCCTTCTGAATTTATGTCTGAAATTTCTATAAATGTGCTTAGCCAAGTATTCTCCCCTCCACAAGAACTTCGTGTAGCCGTCTTCTATCAGGGTGTCCAGCTCTCTTTTCGATAGTTTACTGTTTAACTCATAGATATTTATATGGGGGGCCTCCCACCTTTTTTCAATAAAATCATCTGTCAGATATCTTTTTTCTTTCAGTTCATTCCAAATTGGCGTATTTGGCTTTACAGACAGGGGAAATAAAATTAAAGCATCCAAGTCCAAGGAGGATCCGAAATCAACTGTTCTTTTGGCTTCTTCGTAGGTTTCGTCTGGAGCACCTAAAAGGAACGTGCCTATGATGCAACTTATGCCAGCTCTTCTAGCATCCTCAACGGTTTTCCTACTTAGCTCGGGAGTTATGCGCTTGCAGTAATAGTCCAATATTCTTTGATTTGCGCTTTCAAATCCGAACAAAATGGAATCACAACCAGCCTCTTTCATCGCTTTGAACATTTCGTATGACCCATTTTCAACCGACATTTCAACGCTCCAATAGATATCAAGTTCACGCTCTTTAATTAGTTTGCAAATTTCGAAAACTCTCTTTTTATCTGCGCTAAAATTATCATCTACAAAAAAAACGTGTTTATAGCCCCGGCCATCTAAAAACTCCAACTCGTCTACGACGTTCTTAGCAGACCTTCCGCGCCATCCGTCGTGCTTAGATCGGGCGTAACAGAATCTGCAAGAATTGGAGCATCCACGGGATGTTAGCATTCCAGTATATTTGCCTACCGTAAATCTAACTTTGAAATCCCCCCAGGATAGGGAAAGGTCGTAGTTCGTCTTGAGAAGGTTTCTATTTGGAAATGGCAAGTCATCCAGGTCTCTTATTGGGGGTGCTGCTTCATTAAAAACTAGTTTTTTGTCCTCTCTATAAACCAATCCCCTGACATCTTTCAAGTTTTGCTCGTTTTCTAGCTCTCTAATCAAATTAAGTGTTGTATACTCCCCATCTCCCTGTACCAGGTAATCCACAAAACCGTATTTATTCATAAGCCTTTCAGGGTATATCGTTGCTAATGGGCCCCCGTACATTATTTTTGTATCAGGATGTCTATCTTTTATCTCCTTTGCCAATCTGTGGGCGTTAAAACAGGATGCATTTAAAATGCTAAATCCGATCACATCCGGCTGGATTTTTTTTATATACTCCAATAGTTCCTCATCAGACCATTTTAAAGCGTCGTTATCTATCAAACTAACTTCATAGCCTTGATTTTCTAGCACAGTTGCTATGTATAAGAGGCCCAGAGGAGGCGAAACTCCGCTTGCGTATACTGAAAATGTCTTCTTCAACGGGTGAAATTGAAACCAATTTCCATCGTATGCGGGGTTTATTAGCAATATCCTCAAAGTTTCATCTCACTATGATACTTACTCTGGGTGCATTATAGTAGCGACGTTAATTAGCCTATTCCAACTAAACTTTTGTATTTTTATTAGAACTTTCAGTTTCATCACAGAGCATATAACCTTTTCTCTATTCGTTTCGTTGAATGCCAGTTTACTCAACTGTTCTTATTATTTATTATCTTAACATCTAACCGTCGATTGGTTGACAACTTTTACCATCGGAAATACTGTTAAGCGCAATAAATCTTATCTGGTTATGGATGAAGTTAAATGAGAATCTAAGCAGACCGTATAGAAAACACCCATATCCGGCTCATATTGCGGAGTAAAGGCAAGTTGATGCAACCTGAGGTTTTGGTGAGTGCTATAAATCGCTGTTGACTAATGGTTTTTTTGTATCAAAATTTTTAATCTTTATAGTCGATTTCTACCCACCTAACTAAATCAGATAAAGGAAAAATTCCATCGTGTGATGCTCCGGGTGCAAAGTAGCCCATGTTTCCAATGTGGGTTATGCGATCAGCGCCTTTCAAAGTCAACTCATCCCTGAACTCCTTTATCCTTTTTTCAGGATAAACTGCCACGCTTTGAATACTGCTGTCAATATGTGGTAAGGCCTCTCTTAAATCCTTAACGGTAAATAGATACAGCGTCCTGCCTAAAGGATGTCTAAGTGCTCTTTTTACATCCTTTGATATTATTAAAGTCCATTCCGTTCCCTCTGACTCAAATACCTTTTCACCATAAAATTTGGCTATCAGTCTTTCGTGGCTTATCTCAGCATGCTTATTTATATCAACAAAGCCTTTGGGCAATCTTTCCCCCTCTTCTCTCAAACTCTTGGCCAATGATTTGCAAAACTCCTCTCCATTTCCTTCAACAAAGGCAAATTGAGGGCTATGGCATGCCTCTTGATCATATAATACAAGATCGTGAGCAACCTTGTCTGTAACCTCTTTCAGGTTTTTAAATGCCTCCTTTCCGATCAATTGCACACTCCTCCTGGGGCCAAATTCTAGGAGTTTAGTATTATAACCACTCTTCCTTCTTACAGATTCAATGGCCTCTCTGCCTCCCCAAACACAAATAGCATTGGATAAGGATATGAGCTCATCACCAATCTTTGAATCCCCTTCCCAATATAGGACCGACGTAGTTCTTGTTATTGGATGCTCCTTATCGACATCCCTAAAAGACAGCGCAAAATAAGTTGAGGTTATTGGATCGCCGCTAGGAAGCTTTAGTATATTCGCATTCTTTGTAAGACTCCCTCTTATCATGGACATAACCGCTATAGGGGGGACATTCCCAGCCAGTATATGTAAAACTCTCCCTCTCGGCTGAGCGTGAAAAAGGACATCCTTTATCTTAATCCAGTCGTCCAAGAACTTTTTATCTCTTAACTCCGCATCCACCAAATGCTCCAAATAATTCTCAGAAAGCATCTCAGCAGATAAGTCATAGGCATATTCTATCATCTCTCTGCTATAGCTAGTGACCTTAGATGTGAGGTCAATGGCATCTTTCCTCAGAGGATACTCTTTATCTTTCCATAGTACACCGACTTTGCTGTAAAAAGAGATTATCTCATCAAGGGCAAGCTCATGAATATCCTTTGGTGAAGATTTGATCTTTTCTAAATCTACATCTTCAATCTCTGGGAATAGGATCTCAACCTCTTCTGTGGTGAATTTCAGTGACTTATCTTTGCCTTCTTTTAAATCTCCAGAGATTATTGATGGAATCGTTACCTTCATCTTTATTTTTCCTTTGTGATTATGTTCATGAATTGTTCAAGTCTGAGAGCACAGCCACGAGCACCTAACTTACTTATTCTCCCTTTATGTTCAACTATCTGACCTATCCGGCCACACTTACAGGTCCCCTCTTCAGCCACTGCCATATCTCCGGGCATTGAGAATGCCGGATAAGAGTAAATCAAACAGCTAGAGAAGGTAATAAGACCGACCTTATTAGGGGAAACTTCCCTATCAGTGTTTGCAGGATCTCTAACCGATACGTGTATCCATGGTGGTACGTGCTTTTTGTGATATTCGCATTCAACCATTCCTGACATCACATCTGTCAGGCCGTACGTATCTCTGAACTGATTTTTTTCCACCCCAAACGCTTCTGATAAGAGGTTCTCAAATTCATTTCTCGATATTTCTCCTTTAACCTTCTTCCAACCGCCAGATGTCAATAATCTGCTTTTTTTGTCCAACTCTAATGTCATTTTTTTTGCCTTCAAATAATTTACCAGTTCCACGAAAGCAAAAGGCGGGCCAAATAAATGCTGGGGTCTCTCGGATTTTTCTACAGCCTCTATGACATATTCGGGTTCAAATTTTCCCTCCCTCACAGCATAAATTATCTTCTCATCGGGGTACCCCAAAAACTTCATGGCATGATGGAATCCTTGAACCATTCCCGTGTCTGACTCTTCTGGCGATGGTGTTAGCATGATAATGGTCCCTCCCTTTAAGTCACCAACCTGTAGAAACCCTTTCGCAATTCCAGGGGCCATCCTCTTCATATTTTCCATATCGAACGGATATCTGCTGGGTGTGCCGGAAGTTCCGCTGGTAGTGAAAACTGTTACTATTTGACTCTCAGGAACGCTCAACACCAACTTTTTCGCATCTCTGAAAATGTCAGAAGGAATTGGCTGCATCTTAGCCAAATCCTCATAGGTTTTTATATCACTCGGCTTTACCTTGTGTAATTTACAATATTCCCTGTATTCAGGGCAATTTTCGAAGTGATAAGCAAGGGCTTGTTTAAAGGCTTTAAGTTTCATTTGTTTTAGTTCTTTGATTGGTATATGATAAGGGTCTGGATGATTTAACAATTTTTCAAATTCCCATTTAATTTTTTCATCTCCCATTTTTTTCATCCCCTATTTTTCATCTCTGATTGACCGCTAAAGAAATAGTCTCTCATGATTAAATCAAATCGTCTTTTACTTGCAACGAATGATATTAGGAAAGCAGGCTCCGGCATTTCATTGTACTATGTAATCACGTATGTGCTAATTTATGCATATAACTCTATAAAAAGACTCTTGTTATTATTCTACTATCTTCTTGTTATCATCCTATCCTACTATCTAACTATCCATCGACTTGGTTGCTAGAGTTTAATCCTTTGAATTACTCGGGTTGGCTCTTATTTGTTTCCAGGTCTTAACCCGTCATGCTATCTAAGTTCAAATTGACATTTCTGCTAATCCTAAACTCTTTAGCCTCTCTTCAGAAGGCTTGCCATCCTCTAAGCTCCAATCCATAGCATTGTAAAATTCCTCCACCATGGAATTCAAGTCGATGGTCATTCCTGCGCTTGGACCTGCTGGTAATGGAGGAACCCCCCTAATCCTATCGGGTAATTTGAAATCGGACGGTCTAATCCCCTCTCGAACATTAAATAATTGTCTCAAAGCCTGAATTCTCTCTCCTGTTTTCATAAGCTCTTCGGTTGAAAAATCCCAGTCAGTGACAGCTTCTATGGCATCAATAATGGGAAACGAGCCAAAATAGCCCAAGAATTGGCACATCCCGAGAGAGTCCAATGTTATGTGAATTTTGCTTAGGGTGGCGTGCACTTCTCCTTTACCCTTGTATTGGGACCTCTTGATCCTCGGAAGCTTAACGTCTTTAAAAGGATTGGAAGAAAGACCCAACTCAAGGATGCCGGCTCCACCTTTTGTATGTCGTGCTGGCGTGGGATCGGCAACATAGGCTGTGGCAAAACTCGGATTTAGCCTCGGATCGTGCATTGGGACCTCCTGTCCATGTACGTGCATGGCATATTCGTCTGCCCCTTTCCCGATTCTCTCTGCTGCTACTTTCACCCCGTCTGCGAGCAGTTCGCCGAATCCCTCGTGTTTGGCCAATTTCTCTAGAGTTCGGATAATCGCTTCCGTATTCCCCCATGTCAGCTCGATGCCATCTGTGTCATCCTTGGTCAGTATGCTATTCTCGTAACATTCCATTGCAAAGGCTATGGTTGCCCCGGCGGAAATGGTATCGATTCCATAGCGATTACAGATGTCGTTAGCTTTTATGATTGACTCTACGTTATCATTTAGGGTCATTGATCCGAAGGCTGCCAGAGTTTCATATTCTGGCTTATGTCCCTCC
This sequence comes from Methanocellales archaeon, assembly GCA_028715985.1. Classification (NCBI taxonomy): domain Archaea; kingdom Methanobacteriati; phylum Methanobacteriota; class Methanomicrobia; order Methanocellales; species Methanocellales archaeon. The sequence goes on along the minus strand of JAQUQR010000002.1, from coordinate 176,586 downwards.
TCCAATGCATAGGGTCCTCCTTCAATTTTTACAATTGCCCCACACCCAATAGGGCAAGCAGCACATGCATACTTTCCTTTGTTATACTTTACAACATGGTCATCGCTTATCTTGTAAGACTTGGCTCTCATCGGGAAATCCCGAAACCCCACCCCGGCCCAGTTTTTACAAGGAGAATCCCCCATCTCCGAACAAGGGGCCATGCCCATGGCTGTTCCATATTTAATATACGATTCCGTTATATAGCCCACGTCAGGCATGCCAACTACGCCTCTTCTTAAAATCCAAGGCATAATCGGTTTTAACAAGGTCATCATAAGTTTGGTTGGGGGATAAGGACTCCTTCTTATGGATTTTAGCATTCGTTCCCTGACATCTGTTAACCTTTTCTGGTCATGGATCGGAACTCTTTCGGTGCCTCTCACTGCTATTGCCTTTAATTTCTTTGACCCCATCACAGCCCCCAATCCACTGCGGGCAGCTGCCCTCCCCTTGTCATTAATTATGCAAGAAATCAAAGAGAGCTTCTCTCCGGAAGGGCCGATGGATGCCACTCTAACCTTCTCATCTCCTACCTCACTTCTGATAATGTCTAAAGTTTCAGTAGTGTCCCTGCCCCATAGATGGCTGGCATCTCGAATTTCAGCCTTTCCGTCATTAATCCATAAGTAAACAGGTTTCTTGGAGATGCCCTTGATGAAGATGGCATCATAACCTGCCTGTTTTAACTCGGGGCCGAAAAAACCTCCGGAATTTGCATCCCCCCACGTCTTAGTCAGAGGGGATTTTCCTACCACGGTGTATCTTCCAGAAAAAGGAACTTTCGTACCGTTTAGTAAACCTGTCACAAACCCTATTATGTTTTCTGGGCCCAGGGGGTTAATCCCCGCCTTCTGGTTGTTGTAGATATGCCATACACCTAAGCCCGTCCCTCCAAGAAAATCTCTATAAACTCCCTCCTCTGGCCTTTCTTCTTTAATCTTATCGTTAGAGAGATCTAAATTAAGAAATCTTCTAACATAGCCCCCTGACATTTGATTTCACCACCTACGTGAAAAATCTCCCTCTGAACGAACATAAACCTTTCTTGGGTATGCTTTCCAATACAATGTTATATGAGAAATAAGATTTGTCCCGATCTCCTTGAATCTGTACCTCTGAATTAGGGCTTTGAAAGCTCTCGTCTAATCCTTTTTAGGGTCTAGGGGAACCAATAAGTTCCTTCCTTGATAAAAATTTATATCAAAGTCCTTAGTATTTACCTAGGATGCTCTTCTTTGATCCAATAATCCAATTGGGTCATCATTACTTTGATAAAAAAATAATTAAATTGACGGATATACAGCAAAGCACTAAATGGAAGCCATACAATATAATAATTCTCTCAGTGGTCGTCACATCGCTAAAAGCCAGTATTGATATCAGACGTTAAATGCTTTAACGATCAGGGGCGTATCTATCCTAAATAAGGTATTTCAATGGGACAAAATCTTAATACGTCATCTTAGAAATTATCCTAATGTCCTCGGACCGCGTCTAATCGGATTTCAAGATTTCAACGGGGATTTCAAACATCTATTTTGGATTGAAAACTAAATGGTTTGCCCTCATTTATCTTCTTTTATCTTCTCTTCTCTTATCCAAAAATAGCGAGAGCTGGTAAGCCTAAATCCCTACACTACGATCAATACACCTCCGCAAAATTAACGGTTTTCAGGTATCCCCCTCTAGTAATCAGAACCAAAAAGGTAAACGTTAATCAAAGGACATACCTTAAAGACATCTAATAATTATTTCTAAGTAATCGTTGGGTGAATGAAAGTGAATGGTTATGAAATTGTTTTGACATCCGACAGGACCCTTTTTAGTGATTATGGGGGAGGGATCTTCCTTGGGTTCATCTCATGTTTCCCCGAGAGTCTGATACCTGAATGGATATTTTTTAATGTATTCTGCCCTCCTACAAAAGTCGCAGTTGACGGATTGCCATTGTCAGCCCCTCTCGGGCTTAGGGTTATCGAATCATCGCTCTTAAATTCAGGTTTCAAAAGAGACCAGGTCGCTGTTGTTCATCCTGACCACCTTGATAAGGCTGTTGGTCCGGATACGAAAATATTGGGTCTCAGTGAGATGGACCCGCTGGGGATAGGTCCGGCAACGTCCACGTTTACCCAGATGTTTAGAGGGGAGGCTTACATGCCCATAAAACTCAGGGCTCTGCTCAACAATCCTGTGGTAACCCGTTACAAGCCGAAAGTAATTTTGGGTGGCTCAGGTGCCTGGCAGCTCGAAAATGATGAAGAAAAAGATAAACTTGGCATTGATTGCGTTGTTTTGGGCGAAGGAGAGAGCGTCGTGCCAAATCTTTTTCACGATATCTTGCAGGGTGAGCCTATTCCTGAGTTTATCCATGGTCAACCGGTAGATGCAGCAATGATCCCACACATTCTTGGTCCCAGCATGAACGGGCTCGTGGAAATATCCCGAGGATGTGGGAGAGGCTGCCTTCACTGTTCATTGGCGTCATCCAAAAAAAGGGATATGCCGCTGGAGCACATCCTAAAAGACGTTGTGACCACGCTGAGATATGGGCGGTCCACCCCTATCCTCCATGCAGAAGATGTGCTTCTCTATGGGTCAAATGGGTATACTGTGAATAAGGAATCCGTAATAAAGTTGTTCCAAGAAGTTAAACGGCTTCCAGAGGTTAAATTCATCGATATTAGCCACTTCTCCATATCCTCGGTGTTGCAGGCACCGGATCTCATCGGAGAAATATCGCAGCTATTGAATTTGGGTGGAGAGCAAAAGTTTCTTGGAGCCCAGGTAGGTGTGGAGACCGGGAGCCAAAGGCTGATTAAAAAGTGCATGAGGGGTAAACCCGCTTTTGAAAAAAGTAAGGGGTGGTATGAAGATGTAATCGTTGCTTTTGAGACCCTCATGAAAAATAATTGGGTTCCAGCTGCCACACTTTTAATAGGTCTTCCGGATGAAATAGACAGAGACGTAGAGGAATCCATACGATTAGTAGAGGACTTAAAAACTTTTAAAAGTTTGCTGGTGCCACTTTTTTTTGTCTCACATTCAAGGGAGAAAAGCTTCAACATTAAGGATCTGAACGATCTCCATAGGGAGCTAATCATCAAGAGCTGGGAGCATAATTTTAGATGGATGTCCTTGCTTTACAAAGAGTACTCCAGCATGTACATGCATAGGGGCAAGTGGCCTATTTACTTGCTGTTGACACTATCCGCAAAATATATGAAGCGGAGGCTCAAGAGACTTCTAAGCCCCTAACCAACAAATTTTTCCTTTATTTTTAAGATGATTGAGCCAAACTTTCTCTTTATATCAGGAGGGGCGAATTCATCGATGGAAGCGTAATTTGGTTTTATGTGCCAGTATTTAGGCGCAGCCACCGGCTCCCACTTACCCGTTACTAGCTTCAAGACCTCCAAGGAAGCCAACGAGGCCGCAGCCAAAACCACAGGAGCTATCTGCGGGAAGGGATACTTGTCAGTGTTGACGAAATTTTCGAACCACTCATCGGTCCACTCCCCTTCATTTTTATAGTATTCGAGGGTACCTCTGAACATCTGCCTGTACTTTTTGGAGAACATGATGCTATGGAGCGTCTTATAACTCAAGCCCTTGGGAATCCCAAAAGGCTCCTCTGCTTCCGGACCATCCGGCAGGATGGTGGTTATCCGAGCGAGCATTCCTGTAGGGTATCCTATCACACAGGGTATGCCCTTCTTTTTTGCCATCCTCATGGCCAATATAGCGAAGGGGAAATCGTCAGCAACGCCTATCAGCACATCGACATCCTCTTTAATCAAATCCTCAAGAGATCCTACCGGCATCTCCTTTTCATAGGTTTCGGCTTTTATTCCAGGATTTATCTTTATAAGGTGTTCTTTGGTAACTGTCGCCTTTGGTCGTCCGCAGGTATCCTCAAAACAGCATAGCTGGCGGTTAGTATTGGTGGGTTCATAGACATCAGGGTCGACCAGCACGAAGTTTTCAACGCCACTCCTCGCCAGAATTATGGCCATCGCTCCACCCATGCCACCACAGCCTATGAGCATTATCTTTGCATTTTTAATCTTCTCCTGTTCATCGCGGGTGAAAATGCCGTAATTCCTCTCAAACAACTTATCGTAACTAAAATCGAAATCGCATGGTTTTGGTTCAGCCACCCCTTATGCCTCCTTTACTTCTTTTTTATGAATAAATAAATCAGATTAATGCTATAAATGGTTTTCTCAGGTCTTGTAGAAGGCTCATTTCATCTTTATTTGCTTCTTTATTTGCTGGGTCACTCTGGGACTGGAGAATCCAACAGGTGAACTACGCTTCACAGCAGATGGCTTCAAGGTTGAAAATGTCTATATCCCTCTTTTCTCTAATTCGGATATTAAGATTTCTGCAAAACCCGATTCTATGACTTTTCTACATCAGCAGATTGAAACTATCCTTACAGCCATATACCGTGATATGTTTGGTCCTGTCAAGTTTATTTTCATCCCGCTAGTTCAGACACCTGAATCTCTTGTCACCTCCAAAATTCTCATAAGGAATCTCCGTAGACTTTTAATTCTTACCATCAACCCAGATATGGGCCTTGGTCCTTTAATCTGCATATGTGTTGGATAGCTTTGCTTATTTATTTAATTAATGTTAGAACCGAAAGCCTCTTGCATCCTTGTGACCTTACGTAATTTCCTTGAGGTAAATCAACGGGGTCTCTGCTTGTTATGTCCTGCCTTTTTATCACTGTTTCTAAGAGGCATGCCATAAAGTACGCAATACCTTCTGACATCCTCATCTCATCATTTAGACCTATCTTAACGGGATGCTCTCACTTTTTAATTCTCTCCTCTCTCAGCTTTCATGCACTTCTCTATTACATAACATTTAAGGCATCTAAGGCTAATCGTTTGAGACGCAGTGAGGAACTCGAAATGTCAAATAAAACAATCATCCTGATTGACTGTCAAGTTGCTGGTATCGCTGGCAATATGCTTGTAGGTGCGCTTTTAGACCTTGGTGCAGATATGTCAAAAGTCACAGGGGCCATGGAAGCGGCCAGAGATTTCGTTAATGGTTGTAACAGCATAGAGGTTGTGGTTAAAGACGTCATCCAAAGGGGATTTCGGGCCAAGGAAGTCAATGTGGTAATAGATGAGGAATATGACCATAGGACGGGTCTTGAGATCATGAATGCTGTTAAGAATTGCGTAGATTACTTAAATCTATCTGACAAGGCGTCAGAAATGGCATTGGGCTCCATAAGGACTTTAATGGAAGCAGAAGTTAACGTTCATGGGGCTGCCTTGGAAGACGTTCATTTGCATGAATTAGGGTCTGCCGATACTGTTGCTGACATCGTAGGAGCTGTAACTGCCTTGGAGGACTTGGTTTCACTCAAAGATACCTTAATATGCTCAACTCCAGTCGCCGTAGGTGGCGGTTTGATAAAAATCTCACATGGAATTGTTCCTGTACCATCCCCTGCAACGCTTGAAATATTGCGGTCAAGAAATTTCCCGATGATCGGTGGGCCCGTCGAAGCAGAGTTGACAACTCCTACAGGGGCTTCTCTCCTTGTCAACTTAACCAGTAAACCCGTCCCGTTTTATCCTATGATGCAAGCTGAAGCTGTTGGATTTGGTGCCGGAGGTGCAGATCTTGAGGCCATCCCTAACCTCGTTCGAGTCATATTGGGAAAACCCTCTGGGCACGCCTCTATCAGCGATGAGATCTACGTGTTGGAGACGAACGTCGATGATGTCACAGGAGAGGTCATTGGTCATGTAGTTGAGAGGCTATCGAGGGCAGGGGTCCGAGAAGTATGCGTCATTCCGGTGTTCACGAAGAAAAACAGGCCTGGTCAGATAATAAAAGCGATTGTCAGCAAGGAAGATGTGGGCAAAATCTCTCGTTTGATGATGGAAGAGCTTGGAACGCTTGGCGTGCGGGTAATCCCTTGTTATACCATGGGTTAATACCTCCCACTTTTATCGAGTATCACTCAGCCCTCGGTCTTTCACTCGTGTGGGGGGCTCTACAAGGTACTGAACTCGTATTATCCGTTGGTAACTCATGAACTATTTATATATTAATCAATATGCAGACTAACATATTAGGTGAAAGGGTTCAATTAATCGCCAAAACTGTCTTCTGGTATCAATATAATGGGGCATTTGGTTTGGGACTTTGTCATGATGAAATTTTGCGTTACCTGAAATGTCATGGGTCTGCTTAAAGTCGCCTTTATGTAACGATTTGAACCCTATTCACCTCTCTAGTAGACCGAAATGCGAACTTGGAATATGGCAATGACCTGCTATGTCTTTTCCTTTAAGTGTCACTCTATGCCTACGTAATTGGCATAAATGGCGTCGGCGCTAGCACAAACGTTGTTGTCACTCCGCCCACTTCAACCGTAACATCCCTTTCTGTTGGAAGTTCTCCTTCGACTTCTTCCTCTTCCCCCTGGAAAACTTGTCCCAGCTCTTCAGGACTTGTTGTTGTCTTAGTCCTATGTTTGAAAGTGACTTCTGTGGATGCACCTGCTGCAAGAGTAACCTCTTCGGTATCTACTTCAACACCATCAACATTAAGTACCAATGTTTGGGTGCTTTCACTTGCCCCACCATTCTTCACCGTGACTATTATCTCTATGGGACTGCCTGCTATGATTCTAGTTGGGTCACAGGTTATACTGGTGACTACGAAGTCGCCTATAGATGCAGGTGCTGCAGCTGGTGCTGGCTTTGGTGTTGGTGCTGCTGGTGCTGCTGGTGCTGCTGGTGCTGCTGGTGCTGCTGGTGCTGCAGTAGGCTCTACTAATTTCGGTTGTCCAACTGGTATTGATTCTATTGTTGATAATATAATTCCTGCATGAGCAACTAGTATGGTCGCTACAAGCAACACTGCCAATAATGGTATAGTTACTTTCTTCATTACCCTTTTTGTTATATCGCCACGATATATAAAACTTTTGAAGCAAGTAAAATATGATGATGTTAAATGTAGGTATTGGTTTTTATCCATGAAATGAATGTCTCGAATGAATAAGGGGTCGAGATGTCCATAAGACCTTGATTTCTATAGAGTCTTGCTTTATAGAATAATATCTAGATATATAAAAAAAGGGATTTCGGTCTATACCTTTCCAACTCGCTGAGTTCTGAATCCTGATTTTATATCTCCCCATCTTGGTATGGGCAGTACTCTGGATTGCATCAAAACCAGTGCCGCTTTTCATAAGATAATTTTGGGTATAAAGCCAATATCTTTATCTACTATGAAAGCATAATATTAAAGTAGACAAAGATAGAAAACAAGTAAGGTATGTGTAGAAAGTATATGTTAAAAAGGGGGGGGGCATAGTTCATAGCTACATCATACCCTCATAATCGACTACATCTCGTCTCAGAATGGTTTCACACGATATAATTAAATAGGATTAAGGAGTGTAGGCATTAATAGAAAATAAACGATAGTTAATGCCCTAACAAGGTAAACCCCCAATACAATACGACTATCGTTGGTTAAAAATATATGGATGGAAGGATATAAAAATGGCAGTAATATCAAAACCATCAGTTCCGCAGGCCAAGGCACATTTGGCAGGTGACCCAGAACTTTGTAGTGGATGTCGACTGTGCGAGTTAGTTTGCTCTCTTCATAACGAAGGAGTGGCCAATGCTGACCTAGCCAAAATACGTATTGATCGATTAAAAGACTATGGGCAATGGGACACTGGGCTTTTTGTGCCGGAGGTTTGCTATCAATGTGATGAACCGGCATGTTTAATGGATTGTCCACAGGGCGCTATAAAAGCAGATGAGAGTACTGGTTTCGTCAGAGTTGTGGATAAAAATCTATGTACGGGTTCATGCATTTCTATTTGCCAGGGGGCTTGTACATGGAGAATGCCATCTTTCAATCCTGGGCAGTCCGTCGCTAACATAAAGTGCCACCTATGTCAAGGCGATCCTACATGTGTAAAGTATTGTCCCACCGGGGCATTAAAGCTGCTTTATCAAATGCCATACGAAGTGGAGCCTAAAATACCAGCACCAGCAGCACCAGCAGCACCAGCAGCACCAGCAGCACCAGCAGCACCAGCAGCACCAGCAGCACCAACACCAAAGCCAGCACCAGCTGCAGCACCTGCATCTATAGGCGACTTCGTAGTCACCAGTATAACCTGTGACCCAACTAGAATCATAGCAGGCAGTCCCATAGAGATAATAGTCACGGTGAAGAATGGTGGGGCAAGTGAAAGCACCCAAACATTGGTACTTAATGTTGATGGTGTTGAAGTAGATACCGAAGAGGTTACTCTTGCAGCAGGTGCATCCACAGAAGTCACTTTCAAACATAGGACTAAGACAACAACAAGTCCTGAAGAGCTGGGACAAGTTTTCCAGGGGGAAGAGGAAGAAGTCGAAGGAGAACTTCCAACAGAAAGGGATGTTACGGTTGAAGTGGGCGGAGTGACAACAACGTTTGTGCTAGCGCCGACGCCATTTATGCCAATTACGTAGATAGGTGATGAAAAATATTAGGAGAGTGAACGATGTCAGAAATGTATGGATGGGCGGGTAAGGTCCTAAGGGCTGACTTGACGAATCGAAAAGTCACAGAAGAGGATACAAAAAAATATAGCGATAAGTTCATCGGTGGTTCTGGTATTGGCCAGAAGGTCATGTGGGACGAAGTCCCTCCAGAGGTTAAAGCCTTTGATCCTGAAAATAGGATAGTATTCACTCCGGGCGTCTTGACAGGGACCCCTTCGCCATCCTCTGGAAGAACTGACGTGATGGGAAAGTCACCCCATACCTATCCAAAAGAATCTTGTACGAAAAGCGGTATAGGCGGGGATTGGGGCACTGAGCTAAAGCGTGCCGGCTATGATGGGGTGATCGTTCAAGGGAAGGCAGATGCCCCTGTATACCTATGGATCAAGAATGGAGAAGCCGACATACTCGATGCAAGGTTCCTATGGGGCTTGGACACTTATGCTACACAACATGAATTGAGACGTAAGTGGAACGATAAGCAGTATAAGATGCTGACCATTGGACCTGCAGGAGAAAACCTGGTTCGATATGCCTGTATAATGTCTGGAACTGGGCATTCGGCAGGTCAAGGCGGATTTGGCGCTGTTATGGGTTCCAAAAACTTGAAAGCTGTAGCAGTAAGGGGTACAGGTGGAGTCGGAGTAGCAAGGCCCGATGAACTGTTAAAACTGCTGGAATACGTGAAAACTCTTGCAACGATAATGAGTGCTACGCCAAAATCGATACTATGGGTCGATAAGGACATAGATCCGCACGCTGTTAATAGAATACCCTTTAGGTATCGCAGTACTGCTCCAGGAAATCCCGGAGCTATGGCCTTTTTAAAAAAGCACTGGGCTAAAGAAGTTGCTTGTGCCTCCTGTCCGATAGGCGATTACGTATATTGTAAGCATCCGCTGGGTAGCGGCGAGATCCATTGCATGCAGTGGTACTATGCATGGCTTTCAGGATGGATGGACGACGTAGCCTGGGAGGTAAAGCTGCTTCACGACAAGTTAGGAATAAACGTCTATGAACTGCTCTATATGATTCCTTGGTTGCAGAAGCTGAATGAGGACGGAGTTATAACCCCAAAAGATTCTGGCATTGCTTTTGATAAATGGCCCGGACGCGATTTCATAGTGCCCCTGCTCGAAAGTATTGCCTACAGAAAAGGTTTCGGAGATACCCTTGCAGAGGGCGTGCCAAGGGTTGCTGAAAAACTTGGAGTGCTAGACAGCGTGATGAAAGAGGAACCAAAGGGGGGGGCCTCATACGGCGGTCACGGCATGAGCATCCATTACGATGCACGTGATTATATAGTGAGTGGATTGCTCTGGGCTATGGATGATAGGGATCCCTTTCATGATAAGCATAGCCACATAGGACTTGTGCACTGGAGTGGCTTAAGCCTCGAGGAGCAAAAGGTCGCAGCAGAATATGCTTACTATTCGGCTGACGCTGCACAGCCAATGGGTGATTCCAAGTACTGTTCTGCCGAGGCAATGGCAGCGATATTGGATCAGGACAGGTCCTCTTTGAAAGGTACTTTAGGGCTTTGTGATTGGGTGTACCCCATTGTATCAAGTGTGCTTGAGGAACGGAAGTACATAGGCGATACAAGTGTCGAGAGCAAGTTGTTCTCAGCGGTTACAGGGATTGACACGACTGAGGCAGATATGCTAAAGGTGGGTGAAAGGATATGGAACCTACAGAGAGCCATAATGGTCAGAGAAGGTCGCAGAAGAGAGGATGATACCCTGCCTGACTATCTATTCGAACTCCCTGCTGCATGGGGCAGCCCACCAGTAGACCGGGAGAAATGGGAACAATTGAAAGACGAATACTACAGGTTAAGGGGCTGGGATATACAGACAGGAATCCCGACGAAGGCAAAAATGGAAGAATTAGGACTGGGGGGTGTATATGAACAAATTGCTCGATAAAATTGATAGGAGAGACTTCCTCAAGCTTGCCGGACTTGCAGGAGCATCAGTAATTCTACCTGGGCAATCCACCAAAGTACTGGCTCAAGCAGAGCCAAAACCAGGTAGTGGTCCTAGATATGCAATGGTGATAGATGTAGGGCGATGTATAGGATGTGGACAGTGCGTACGCGCCTGTTCCAATGAGAACAATACGTCAGCTGATGTGCAGCGGATAAGGATATTTGAAATGGACCTTGGCAAAGCAGACACACCTAAAGACGTGTTTCATGGTTACGCGAAAGTCCGCAAGGATTCGTCTAACCTAGAGGCTGGTATTAGCCCTTGGGAGTGGAATACCCAGCAAGGGCGATGGTTCATGCCTATGCAATGCATGCACTGTGAGAATCCTCCGTGTGTGGAGGCTTGCCCAACAGGAGCATCCTATGTAAGCGATGACGGCATTGTCAAGATAGATTATGACAAATGTATCGGAGACCTGATCTGTATAAAGGCATGTCCTTATGGGGCAAGAACTCTTAATGCGACAAAGCCGGAGACATCTTCTGCTCTTGACGCGCCTTTTGAGCGTGAAGGGCCCCTTGAGCTATGTGATATCGTCGAAGGGAAACCGCGTGTTAGGGAATCTGATGTGCCTTTGCGTCAAGTAGGCAAGGTAGAGAAATGCACTCTCTGTGAGCACAGGACCACAGAAGGATTCAGGCCCGCTTGCGTGGTCGCATGTCCTGTTCGTGCCAGACACTTTGGAGATCTCAATGATCCAGATAGCGAGGTCTCCAAACTGTTGAGGACTGGACGTTGCTTCCAATTGGTGGCAAATCTGGATACTGGACCTCGGGTGTATTATTACTTTGGCGGTGCATAAGCGGACGGGGTGCATAAGCATTGGAGGATATTCTGAGAAGTCTCTTGAGCGGAGAGATAGATATAGCTACTGCTAAGAATAAGCTGAAGGTATTTAACCTAAAAAAGGTAGCAGATATTGCGCGGCTTGATATAAACAGGTCTCATAGGGCAGGGGCTCCAGAAGCTATTTTGGCTCAGGATAAGTATCCTGAAGATGTGAGAAAGCTTGCACTGGCGAAGGCAGAGGATAGCGGATATGCACTCATAACCCGGGTTAAAGACGAGGATCTAGCTGAACTTGAGGCTAACCTGCCAGATGGTTATGAGCTACTCCATAACAAAAAAGCCAGGACTATCATACTCCAACGCAAAGGGCACGTCTTTCCCAAGAAAGGGAGGATAGGTTTACTGGCAGCGGGCACATCAGACATTTCTGTTGCAGAAGAGGTATTGGTGACCGCAGAGGTCATGGGTTGCGAGGTGATAAAAGCCTATGATGTCGGAGTGGCAGGAATTCATCGGTTCTATGAACCTCTCATAGAGATGTTAGACAAAAATGTGTCGGCCATAGTAGTAGTCGCAGGCATGGATGCGGTGCTGCCCATAGTGGTTTCTAGTAACGTAGATGTTCCAGTGATCGGCGTGCCAACGTCCGTTGGATACGGAATGGGCAAGGGCGGCATATCTGGACTTATGACCATGCTTCAAAGCTGTTCGCCTGGACTGGCTGTTGTCAATATAGACAATGGTTTCGGAGCGGGTGTTTTTGCTGCCATCATAGCTAAACAGTCAGGGGTATAAGATATGTTGAATGAATCAAATCGACAACCTTTTTATATGTTAACAGATTCTTTAATGAGCAAAAAATTTATCATAGTCGACTGCAAAAAAATTTCGGAGGTCAGACGTTATGAGTGATTTACAATATATTGTCTTCACCGTGCTTAGCCAAATGGCGGTCGGTGCATTGATAGCTTTAGTCATAGCAGACTTTCTCGCAAAGGACGAGAAGGAAGAAATGTTCTATGAAACGGCTAGCTATATCATATTGCCAGCTGTGGTCATCGCTGCCATCGCGATTTTATTATCGATATTGCCGAACATTGCCATATCCTACCTTATCATCTCTAAACCTGAAGCCTGGGTGGCTCGTGAGACCCTCACGATGTCTTTATTCGGCGTCTGGGCATTCGTATATACGATCCTGTGGGTGTTACACCCCAAATACGGCAGCCTACGGGGCAAAGTCGGCTTGGTGGATAAAATAGTGGACAAGTTGGTAGGCGACAGCATCAAGGGCATCAGACAAGCTGTGGGTTTGATATCCATTGTTGTGGGTATATTATTCGTGAACACAAGTGGCATGACTTATGCTCTGGTGGGTTTGCCTGTTTTGAATCATTTTACAACGCCCCTGTTCTTCATCATGACAGCTCTATTGGTAGGACCTGCGACTGTAGCTGCAGTAGTATCCCTCAAATATAAAAGGGCAGAATCAAAGCAATACTCAGAGACATTGAGCGCATACCTGGGCATCATATGGAAGTACCTGTTGGTAGTCACCATTGTGCTTCTCGCACTCATAGCAGTCCACTTACAATTCTTGCAAAGCCCGGCAATGGGACCCAGAGGACGAATGGTTGTAGAGGGTATGTTGGCTGGAGAATATGCGGTACCCTTCTTGATGCACATAATAATCGGTATAGCTGTGACACTAATTCTTCTGGTCGGTGTCATGCTATCTTTAAAGGCTGAGAATGTATCAAGGGCTGCAACCCTTATGCTGGGGATATTCGCTTCAGTGCTAATCGGCGAGATAATGGGGCGTATGCTGTTCTACGAATTCTCCCATTTAAATGCGTACCTCTTCGAGGGCATACCTCTGCTTGGTCTTTGATTGAATTGAATCGAATCGAATTGAATTGAATCAAAACGAAATGTTCCAATAACTCCACGCCCTTCAAGGTGATGGATAAATTGGAACAAACCTTTTTTTTAAGTTATATTATGATGAATGAATGAATAAATAATCAATAAATCCATCTTGAAAATCACTTTTTAATTAAAGTTTAGAATTAACTTGAGATGTGCCTCTAATGGGCGAGAGCAATTCAATTAATACCAGGCCAAGAAAGTCTAGGGGGCGGCATGTTGGTGAATATATCTCTCAGTCCCATTTTCAGAAAAAAGAGAAAAATTGGGCTGAAACTGACTATGAGATGCCCACAAGCAGAAAAAAGTCGTACGGGCAACAGCGTATAATTTGTATCATGACTTTTATTTTATTCATCTTATATGATATGTTATATCATATTTTTTATTGTATCCTATTAGATCATGGAACCTCTTGGATTTTCTTCTTCTTAAGTCAGTACAATCCCCACTAAGCAACCTTTAAATAGTATTAGCCACAAAATTAGTAGTATAGGAGGATCGATAAGTATGGAAATATCCAGAAGAAACTTATTGAAGATGTTAGGTATCGCAGGCGGTGCCGCAGTCGTTGGTGGTGTTGGAGGTTATGCATCTCGCGGCTCTGGCGCTGGTGCTGAGGCGGAGAATTGGCCAGCCAAGTGGAGAGTTGAGGATTACTATGCAGTAGTTGAGAGAAAGCCCATACCACCCAAAGCCACAGTATGGTGGGCAGATCCCGATAGTGCAGGTTCAGGGAAGTCTTGGCCGGAGAAAATAGCACATGTGTATGATAACGCTGGATTTGAAGACTGCATCGACAAGGGAGATACGGTGGCAATCAAACTGCACACAGGGGAGCGAAACAGGACCGCTCAACTAAGGCCTGATCTCTGTAGAGCGGTTGCAAATAGGATAATACAGGCAGGGGGACAACCTTTTGCTGCTGATACGTTAACCGCCTATGGTGGTAAGACCACTACCAGACAGTCCATCAAAAACCACATGGTGACAGCGCTCTCACACGGGCTCGTGCCAGAGGCCACTAACTGCCCTGTCATTCCTTACTGTGATGGAGACGGCTCTGATCACGTGGCAGTGAAAATTGACGGAAACCAACTCACAGTTGCCTTGGTGGCAAAACTGCTGGCAGAGGCGGATGCCATGATAGTTCTGACTCACGGCAAAGGACATGGTTCGGGTATGTTTGGCGGTGCCATCAAGAATCTTGGAATTGGAGGCGCATCCAAACAAGGAAAGGTTCTGGACCACGTCAGGTTTGCAGGGAGATATGCCAACCCTCGAATGATGACAATGGATGTTTCAAAGTGTCCAGGCAAAAACGCTTGTCCAGTGTACGGCGACCGCATTGTGCAAAACTGTATTGACTGGTGTCCATGGGGCGCCCTGACCTTCGATGCTGCAGGGAAGCTGGTACAAAACGTAGAGATGTGCAACACCATATGTAGAAACTCGGTGTGTGATACATGTACGACCATAACTAACAATGGCTGTGCGGTAACGATGAAAGATGCGACAACTCCCATGCCTTCAGCTAGGGTACAGAGGGCTGTCTGTCAAATAAGATACGCAGATACCGCCGTAGCTGTCCACAACTGCTTTGCTCCAGGGAAGGTGGGCTACATAACCGTTGGAAAGGAAGTTTGCCGTCAGTGCGACTGCGCTGGTTATGACGATCAGCCGATCGTGCCCAATATGGGAGTGTATAGCACGTGGGATCTTGCTGCCGGAGATGCCGCCGAGCTTGACATGATCACAGCGTCTGATGTGTGTCCTGGCTCGATGGCGGACGACAAGGGTCTGGGACCCGGTGATGAGAAGTTTGAGCCTGTAAATGGACAGAGTCCATGGTTCCAGGTTTATGCAGTTGAGAAACTTGGGCATGGTACCACAAGCTACACGCTTGAGCAAGTAGATGAGCCTTGGCTGTTCCCATGGTTCAATACTCCGCAATATGAGTGGGATTATGGTGCATCGTATCGGTCATTGATACCAATGCCCCCAGATCAACTAATGGAGCGCGGTTGGTATTACGACGAGTGAAGTCTAAATGGGTGAAAACGACTCTTCAACGCTGATGCTGGGAGCCATGTGCTGGCTCCTCGGCGAGGAGAAGGCGAAAAAGCTAGCGCGTTCAGTGGGTAGAATTTCAGGTGAGTACAAAAGAACGGTAAAGGAACTGGAGTTAGGTCTCACTGAGCAAAAGATCGTCCCCCCAGATATGGAGACGTTGGCTAGAAGCTTCGGTATAGATACAGAAGATAAACCAAAAAAGGAAGTACTAGGTGAGATTAGGGGAAAAGTGATGGAGAGACAGAGACATTATGATTACCTCGTGGATCCCTTTGGATATCCTGAGGAATATGTCCCTGTATCACCCCCTGTATCACCCCCTGCATCACCATCCGAAGAGTCACCATCCGAAGAGTCACCATCCGAAGAGTCACCATCCGAAGAGTCACCATCCGAAGAGAGGAGTAGAGAGAGTTAATCTCTCTCAACATCTTCTTTTTTTTATTTTTTATTTAATTTTTTTTATTTAAATATAAAAATGCGAAACTTATAAAATAGAAAAATAAAATAGAAAAATTTTTATTTACGAAGACCTAAACGTCGTTTCCATCTGTTTTTCAGAAATTGAAGTTTTATGGATAAGCCCAGGGTACAGTATTGTATCTTCTCTAGTCTAGCTTTCTTAAAGGGCATCAGCTTATAGGTTAAATTAAGAGGAAGACCGGGGGTCCCAGCAAGAGGTGCCACCTGCACCGTAAAAGCACCTTCCTTTTCTACGATCTCATATCGAATCGAATGCATCGATTTTTCGTGTGGGCCATGTGCTTCACCGATCTCATCCCCTCCTAAAGGCGAACGAGCAGCATCCTCAATCGCTGCTACCGCTAACCTTCTGCCTGTAGAAACATTAACTGCAAAATTGATGTCTTTGGAATCCCCTCTGAATCCTGCTATTTCTGAAAGTGCTGCCAAAAAAATTTCTCCGTATTTTGTAGTTACATCCTTTTTTCTAGCACGAATCTTCATGCTGTCAAATATCTGCATTAACTCGTCAATCTTTTTGCTTTCTACATCATCAGCGACGTTGAACAGTAACACTCTATAGGGCTTAAAATGCTCCAGAGCCCCTACATGCTTCTCTATGCTTTCATTTCCTGCGACAATGAGATGAATATGCTCCATTACCTTTTACACCACCTAAGTCATTTTCTGTCAAAAGACGTACCAGATCGATCTCCAACACCTACTGTCATGTCACTACAAGGTAAGGATATCAATCAAACGCTTCTTTTGTCATATATAAACGACTCATCTTTATAAGTCTAACGGTTTTACCTCGCTATTATGTCTTGGTACTTCTGAGAGTCATCTAATCCTGCGATTGGTTAAGCAAAATAAACTATTTCTTCGTCTCTTCATAGGAAAAATAAACTTCTTGATCATTATTTGAATGTAGGGTGGCATTATCCATTTATGCTAAAGGGTATGGTCCTAGATCGTAGCAGAATTTAACTAAGAAGATAATTAATCGGACACCACTCCCACAAAAAAACGCTCCTTCTCTAACTCAATATCAGCGTCAAGTCAAGATAGGTATCCCTTCCTGGCAAACCTCTCATTGTGTCAGATATGGTTCAATCTGATTCTACAGTATCTACCTGCTTCAACTCTTGGAATGTTGATCCCTAGTAATAAAAAGAATGCGATCGTTTTACAAAATTAAAAAAAGTTCGAAAAGGAAAAGTTTTATTTAGTCTACTTCACTTAGTATTCTACTACAAAAATGCGGTATCAATCTATGTAAAGAGAAACTCCAGCTTCAGTTGCTGAGACGATCTGCTTGATACCCCAAAAAGGAGAATTAGACCCATAAAAGTACAATGGAGGTTGGTATTGTTAACTTAAGTATATCTTGAAACGCAAAGAGGTAGATGATACAAGGTGGAAAATATGCGTTTTGAGATATATGTATCTCTTCTTAAGTTAATAATAAAGGAGGTTGAACAGAACATGAAGATAAACCGTAGAGATTTTATATCTTTTTTTGGATCAACTGCGATTGCATCTGCTCTTTTCTATCTTGTAGGTAAAGTTCCTCAACCAGCAAATGCCTCAGAACAAACAGGCTCAGAAGCGATATTAAGGCCACCTAGCGCAAAGGAGGAAGAATTTCTCTCATTATGTGCAATGTGCGGTAAATGTTCTGAAGTATGCCCTACACATGCAATAGCTACTTCAACGCTGCTCGACGGGTTCGTTAATATTGGGACGCCAAAGCTTCTTGGAGAAGAAAAGGATGAAAAAGTACTTTTCGCAGCCCTTAAGGAATTAAAGGAAACCGATATGATAATCAAAGCAGGGACGATAAATGAAACCAGTGCGATAACTAAAATCGGAACTATAATTAAAGGTGCTAATGAAACTGGAACCAATGCAACTGCGGTGACAACTAAAACCAGTACTAAGGACCTCACTGGACTCTGTATTAGATGCATGAAATGCACTGAAATATGCCATACTGGCGCCCTTAGTAGACAAAGAATCACCATTGATACGGAAAAGTGCCTTGCTTGGCTTTATCCAGGCACTTGCCTGCTGTGTGTGAAGGCGTGTCCGATAGGTGGAGTCATAAAAGACGATAAGGGGCGTGCAGTGGTTATGGAAGATGTCTGCACCGGCTGCGAGCTTTGCGTGGATGAATGTAAGATAAAGGTAATAAAAATAGTCCCCGTCGAATCGAAGGTTCTCTGGAAGTGGACAGCAAAAGATGAAAATGTAACAGCTGCTCAAAATACGACAGCCAAGTAATAGCTTATCATTAGGAGTGTGTATAAAATGGAAAATTCATCAGTAGACGAATCCTCTACAAGGCCAGTAGAAGAATCCCCTAAAAAGCCTGTTAAAGGTGAACCAAAGAAAAAGGTGGCAAAGAAGAAAAAGATATCTTTTAAAAAGAAATATCTAAAAGAGTACATTCGACACATCTCTCAAATATTCTTCTTTGTAGCGCTCTTGGTACTCGTAGTTGGCACTTTTTGCTCCCTTTTCATAAGGGATCAAGTCTTGAGCTGTCCTACAGGGTCGCTCCAAATACTATTCTCAGGTAAAATGCTTACGCTCACTCTTTTGGTTTCCATCATTCCCCTGGTCGTTTTGACCTTGGTGCTTGGAAGAGTTTTCTGCAGTTGGGTATGTCCGATAGGAAGCCTAACCGAGCTTTTCTCAAAAGTTGGACCAAAAAATCCAAGATGGCCGGGTTTCCTGAGAAGCAGGCTCCCCAAATATGGGATATTGGCAGGCGCCCTATCAGTAGGTCTTTTTGTCAGAAAGGCAATTTTCTGTCCAATTTGCCCAATCGGTACAATATGCAGGTCTGTTAACCCTACCGGTCTTGATGTAGGTCCTGAAGCACTTGTGGTACCCATCGTTGCAGGTCTTGAGCTGGGGGAAAAGAAGACTTTCTGCAAATACCTTTGTCCGGTCGGAGCAACCCTGGGCATATTGGCCAAGTTGAAGCTCTATGGCCCTAGGATAAATCAAGAAAAATGCAAAAAGTGCAAGCTCTGCATTAAGGCCTGTTCGAATTCAATGGAAATCATACACGAGGAAAACATAGAAGGCAAGAGAATATCCAAATCCGAATGCATAATGTGCTATAAATGCGTTGATGCATGCCCGTATGGCGCTATGAAGATGAAAGTTGGATTTTAGTTTCTCCAACTTTCTTTTATATTTTTTAAAAACTATTCTATTTTTTGAGAAGCTGTCCTGCACCAATAAGGCATAAAATCGGCAAATCCAAAAGAAGCCACTAAAGCAATCTTTTTTGTAATCTGGATATGTATATATAGGTCTATTTGTTGGCAGTTCTCAGATTTATCCGCTGATAACTTTTGATCTATTTATTTTTATCCCAAACCGCAAAAGCCACTGTTAACCCATAGTTTTGTAGAGGCATCTTAAACTAATTGCTGGCGAACTCTTAAGACATTCTAATCTTTTTTTGAGATTGCATAACTTAAAAAGATCGGGTTGGATGTGTAAACTTTTTATCGATATCTCCTCGAAGTTAAAGCGGTCGATATAATCAAATTATGGGCCATGTGCAGCACAAAGAGCTTCTCAAAGTTCATATTAAAAACTGCTTATATGAGCGAAGGATTATGTATATATATGTGTAACTCCATAAACATTGGGTGGTAGAAAAAATATGGAATGCAAAATTGGCTTGGTTTTAATATTGAGCGTGCTAACACTAACTTTTTCAGGATGTGTCGAAGAAGAGCTAGTCATGCCCTCCCAGCCTATAGCACCAAGAGTTGAGGCTGCTCCAACACCAACTCCAACGCTTAAACCAACACCGGCTCCAACACCAACGCCAGCCCCAACGATTACAACACCAACTGTTATCGTTACAACTCCAGCGGCTCCAACTGCTCTACTATCCTGGCGTAGTGTTACCAACTTCACGGGAAACGGCTCCTTTACCAGCAACCCCTTCCAAATTGATGGGCTTGTTTGGCGAGTACATTGGAGCTATACAGCGGACCCATCAGCTCCTAGTTCAACTTTCTCTCTCGACGTATGGAGAGAATATAGGGCGTGCCCAGCCTGTGAATTTCCTCTTGGATCTGCGTATATGACTGCTGCTAATGGGAGTGGTGTCGTGGATGTGTTTCCAGGTAATTCCACCTATTATGTGGAGGTGTTCGCCGATAACGTAGAATGGACACTTGCA
Organism: Methanocellales archaeon; assembly: GCA_028715985.1. Classification (NCBI taxonomy): domain Archaea; kingdom Methanobacteriati; phylum Methanobacteriota; class Methanomicrobia; order Methanocellales; species Methanocellales archaeon. The sequence continues at coordinate 156,535 of JAQUQR010000002.1, read as the reverse complement.
GTCGAAGAATTCGTCTGATCAAGTGATGCATTCGGTTATAAATCTTGGACTAAAGAAGCCTCAAAAAAAGAACGTGTATATGAGGTTCCTTATATGGAAATAAAAATACTTGGAGTAGGCTGCCCGAAGTGCGAGAGAATGGAAAAGAACGTGAAGAAAGTGATTGAGGATATCGGAATACGGGCGGAAGTGGAGAAGGTAAAGGACATTGAAAATATGATGGAATACGGCATCATGATGACTCCAGCCCTCGTCATAAATAATAAGACCAAATGTCAGGGCAGAATTCCAAGCACAGAAGAGATCAAAAGTTGGTTGAAGTGAAAATGAGATAATGTGAGTTACGATAAATCGAACAGAATACTGGAATAATCAAAGGGTGGGCTATTAAAATGAAACTGACCATAAACAAACAAGCAATGCTGATACTTGTTTTAATAATGGTTTCGATAATGGTGCCCCCCTCTTTTTTGCCTAAAAGCGATTATGGCACTGAAACTACCGGCGCAAAGCCTGGAACTACCGCGCCTGGAACTACCAGCCCCAAGATCGAGGTAATCATGTTCTATGGTGCTACGCGATGCGATAGTTGCAATAATGTGGAAAAATGGACTCTGGAGGTTTTGCAGGAATACCATAAAGAAGAGTTTAATCAGGGATCGATAACCTTTCAAGCTGTATGCGCGCCCAAAAATCCAGATTTAGTTATTAAGTATAACGTACAAGCTAAATCGCTTTATATCAACGGAGTGGAATTCCCGGAGGCTTTTCAGTATTCTGATTCCGATGACCATGATACGTTCGTAAAGCTGCTGAACCAGAAGCTGGAGAGCATCAAATAGAGGTGAAATAACACGGATCTCACTGTAATCACTGTTTTATTGGCTGGCTTTGTCATCTCCATAGAGCCTTGTGCCATCACCGTTGATTTGTTGATTCTGGGGTACATCCTCGGGGCTGAACATGCTGAAAATGCCCGCAGGGGGCTTGCAAAGGGCTTCCTGGCAGGTCTCACCTTTATTTTTGGCAGGTCGCTGACCTATGCCCTGATGGGCGGTTTGGTCTCCTTCATCGGCTCCACCTCCATAAGGGCTTATGCCGGCTCAGCTGCGAACGCCATAATCGGTCCGATTCTGGTATTTGTCGGGCTGATAATGCTCGATGTCGTTCATTTGGATCTTGGCGGTAATACCAAAATCCTTGAAGCGAGAAACAAGTTGGCATCCTATGGAATCTTTGGTACATTACTTTTGGGCATATTGTTCGGGATTGCCATATATCCCTGCAGCACGCCCGTTTTGATCGCACTTCTGTCGATGGTTGCGGTAAAAGCCAACATAGCGCAAGGAACGTTCCTCATGTTCCTGTATGGGTTGGCTCTCGGTGCACCGTTGCCCTTCCTCGCAAGCGGGGTCGTCAGCATGAAGTCCTATGTGGAAAAGACGAAGGGGGCAGGTCTGCTTTTCAAAAAGGCTGCCGGATTGATATTGATTGGTTTCGGGGTTTATTATCTGCTTCCGTATTTGAGTGGGAATTTATAAATCTGATTTTTTTTTACGATTTGTCAAGGTCCTGTAACAGTCCTCATATGACTCTCGGAAAGTAGCAATTTTTGTTGAAGGGCTGGAAAGCCTACTCCTATTATGGGGGTGAATGATTTGATAATAGAGTTGAAAAGGATATGCACTGTATTCAAACTTAAAAAACGTTTATGTGCTTGGGGTGTAATACTCAATGGCAAATATGCCAATAACTAGGGGTATATAAATCCATATATAACTATATTTCAGCATAAGCAAAATATTAGTGCTTGAGATGTACACTCCCCTCAAAAGTGCTATAACATACAATATACCAGCCAATGGATTATATCTGAATAAATTACAAAACCTTTTAACAATATCTTTTTCTAATAATTTTTTGAACTTTACTTTTATAACTATTCTAAATATACTGCCTATAACTAGTATGAGTCCAACTAAAACATTTATGATTAAAATATTATCCCCCGTTTTCTTTTCATATGATGAATATTCTACTATAATAAGATCGCCCAATGGTTTTTTTCCTTCAAAAAGCCACACCGCCCTATTACTATCACTGGCACTCAAATCGGAAATCAAATAACCTTTTAGACTTACATTTGGATTAATATAATAATCCTCTGGGGTATTTAGTTCTAAAGTGACTTTTGAATCTGGGGAATCTAAATTATAAGCAACCTGATAAGTTAAACGTTTTGAGAAACCATCTGGCAATTTTTCTATAAAGCCTAATCCCCGATCAAGCTCATAGTGAATGTGGATATTCTCTCCTTTTTCAAGATAATAACCTACAAATAACTTTTTATTATTTATATCGTCCCAGATATAATATCCTAGTTTTTTATTTGATTGAGTTTCTGCTAAAAAAACGTTTAAGTCATCATATTTCTCAATATGTCTTTCATTTAGAGATACCGACCCCTCTTTTAGAATATCTTTTGTTGAAAGTTCTATTATAGAGAATCCCGTACCTTCACTGTAAAAATAGAGATCGCAAATTTCGGTAATTGTATCGTCCTGATGCACGTTAATCATTATATTTTGAGTTGTTTGTTTTGATGTCCTATTATAAAATAAAAAACTAACTTTTTCAGTATCAGGATATGTTGTTTTTCTAGTAAAATTGGTAGAATAAAACCCATTATCTTGATAACCTATTCTTACGTCTGAAGTGAAAGCTGCTGCACTCCAACCCTTTTTATTTGAAAAGATTATTAAATCATATTCATATGTTTTTTCAAAGGATGTTTTTGGAAACGTTGTATACAAGTCAAACACAAAGTTAGTGCCACTATATTCTTTGAAATTTTCAATGTAATATGTATATTCAACAGTAAAAGGTGCGCTTAAATTATCCGTTATTGCAATGCTCTTAAGGTGAAGATTGGGTTTAAATTCCTCAGTATATATGCCGAAGTTTGAATAGTCTTTTCCATTAACTTTGACAGAAACGTTTGTTATTTTATAATCTAGGGGGTGGTCATCTGATATTAATAGTGGTACTTCTTGAAAATAATCAAAATTTACATAGGTCGATGATACAACTTTGATATTACCGTCCTCTTCCAATGTTACTGTAGTAATTCTATTAATTTTATGGTTATCATCTTCTAAAGCCATTGCTTCTAATGTAAAAACTTGAGGTAGATTTATCACAAATAAAATTACTAAAAATAGAAGAGCTAATTTACTTATTTTCATTATGATTTCTATTTTAGGTTAATATATTATATAATTTCTTTGGCTACCTACTCCGAAGCCCATCTGAAACCTCTCAAGAGAACGAAATAATTTTAAATTTCAAAGATTTTCCAAAATTGAAACTATAAAAGCAACTCAGAAACACCATTAAAAAATCAAATCCTATACCTCGTCATCCATCGCCCTTGACACTCCTGCATCCTCAAAGGTTGCCATTTCCGTCAGTATCTTTACACTCGCCTCCACTATGCCAATTCCAAGAGCTGCACCAGTCCCCTCCCCCAGTCTCATATTCAGGTCCAGTAATGGCCTCAACCCCATTCTTTTTAACAGTAACCTGTGGCCGATCTCGACCGAGTTGTGAGAGGCGATTAAATATTTCTTTGCCAGAGGAGCAAGCTCTGTTGCTAGAAGTCCGCTGGCAGCGGAAATGAATCCGTCCATCACCACCGGTATCCTGTGGGCTGCGGCGCCCAAAATAACCCCCGCCAACCCTCCGATCTCGAACCCTCCGACCTTTGCCAGGACATCCAAGGGATCCTTTTTGTCCGGAGAGTTGACTTCCAGCGCCCTCTTGATCACCCTTATCTTGTTATCATACATCTCATCCTTTATTCCGGTCCCTCTGCCGGTAACTTTTTCCACACTCTCTCCTGTGACCGCAGCGACTATGGCAGAGCTTGCCGTCGTATTGCCGATGCCCATGTCTCCTATTCCCACGATATCCACTCCTTTCTTGATTTCCTCTTCCAGTACCTCTACCCCTGCCTCAACTGACCTTATGGCTTCATCATAGCTCATCGCTGCCCCTCGGGCAATATTTTTTGTGCCATAGCCTACCTTTTTATTGATCACATTTTGCCCTATGTCACTAGCGACTCCCATATCCACTACCATCACCCTGGCGCCTATATGCCTAGCCAGGACGTTTATCGCCGCTCCGCCGTGAATGAAATTGTCGACCATCTGCAGGGTTACTTCCTTGGGAAAAGCGCTCACCTCCTCCTCCACAACCCCATGATCGCCTGCCATCGTTAGGATGACCTTGTCCCTTATTTTGGGCATGGGGTTTCCTGTTATGCCTGCCACTTGAATGGATAGTTTCTCCAGGATTCCTAGGCTGTCTTTGGGCTTGGTCAAAAAATCTTGCCGTTCTTTGGCAAGTTTCATCGCTTTTTCATCCAGCGGCTTGATTCGATCAATCGTTTCTTCGATCCTCAATTAACATTCCCCCAATAGGGTGCATGCAGCAGCCCATGCAGCTCGCTCCGCCTCTCTCTCGCTGTCCCCGGTGCCTATTATCAAAACGTCGCCCTTTTTCATTTTCATATCCTCACAGAGCATCCTCATTCTTGCTTGCATGTTCTCATCGGCATTTATCATCGGAATTCTCGGACCGGTTTCATCAAATATGAGCGTTGATGCGCCAACGGCGCCCGCTAAAATTGCAGCATCCCTCTGCATCATTCCCGATTTTATTTTATGAGCAGCATCTCTAACGATAACTGCACTATTCTCTTTTCCGAGCGTTATGTACCCGACATCTATCTTTGGGTGGTGTGAAACTCTCTTTTTGAGTTCTTCCAACATTTTGTTTCCTTTCTTTGTCAGATGGCATCCGGTGGGAGAGGCCTTAACTAGCCCTACATCTTGCAACTTCTCTATCATGGTGCGTGCGGTCCCCTCACCTACGCCGAGAAGCTCCCCCAGCGTCTTTCTACCCAAGGGGTTTTTACCAATGTTGAAGAATGCCATAATCACATGGAAATCCGAATAGTTTGGCGATGCCCCCCTCTTGGGAGTGCTTAACCCCCCGGTTATCTTCAAGATAGTATGCATCTTCACCTCGCTATTTCTTCGATAATCGATAAAACCTCTTTCATGTTATGCAGAACAACTGCACCGTTATCTTTCAATCTGTTGTATATTCTCTTTGCCTCTCCACGGGTAAAGTCTCTTTTTTCGATGGGCTCCTCCTCTATGAGAAGCACTGGTTTACGTTCCAAAGCCACTTCGGCTGCCTCTAGGTTTTTCAGGTTACCATAGCCAAATGGTATGCTCGTCAGCACGACAGCATCCGCTTTATCAATCAGCTCTAAGTTGGCCTCATGTGCCTCACAGGAAATGGATGAAAATGGGGCCTCGCTTACCATGGGGATGCCCAGATAATTCATTTCGTGATCGGTGTCTATCGCATTAAGTACGCCAGCAGTTACCTTATACCCCTTCTCGATGAGAAGATGCATCAACTGCGAGCCAGTACCAGCACCGCATATTATGTGAACGAAAAACATCCTTTTTGGAGCGCCCTGGGAATCAGGAGGAGTCCTGCTCTCTCTTCTCGGAAGTAAAGTAACGTATATCGAGTTAGTTGCGGGTTGTCTTTTGATCAGTACCTCCACACCGTATACCCTTTTGATGTTTTCAGCAGTCAGAACCTCTTCTGGTGAGCCCAGAGAAAATATCTTTCCGTGATGTATCAACATAAGGCGATCGCAATACAGCGAGGCCAGGTTGAGATTGTGGAAGACAGCTATGACGATTATGCCCTCTTCTTTGCTCAATCTCTTTATTAAATCCAATATCTCTATTTGGTGACCGATGTCAAGGTGATCGGTAGGTTCATCCAGGAGAAGAACTTTGGGTTCCTGTGCAAGGGCTCTTGCGATGATGACTCGCTGCTTTTCGCCACCGCTTAACTCGTTGATCGGCCTTTCGGAAAGGTGCCATGTGTTTGTCAACTCCATCGCTTTTCTGGCAATAGCTAGATCATCAGCGCTTTCTGCATCAAATCGACCTAGGTGGGGGGTTCTCCCCATAAGCACGATCTCTAGTGCAGTAAAAGCAAAGGTTATCACTGACTCCTGGGGGACCACAGCTAATTTTTTTGCCACCTCTTTGCTTGGCAGGGCGTAAACATCTTTTTCATCCAGGAGAATGGCACCCATATAGGGTCGTAGCGTCCTGCTAATGCTCCTAATCAACGTTGATTTGCCTGAGGCGTTCGGTCCGATTATTCCTATGAAGTCGCCTCCAAGAGCGGATAGCTCGATGCCCTCCAGAACCGAGGTACTTTCATAGCGACAGGCAATGTTATTGATTTTGAGAGTGACGGATGTCATTTTATTCATTGTCCTCCTGCTTAGTATAGGGATTTCTTTTTCTTTCGTAAAAGGTAAATGAAGAAGGGGGCACCAAAGATTGATGTAATGATGCCCACCGGTATCTCTGTGGGAGCGATGATGGTTCTTGCCAGGGTGTCAGCCCAAACCAAGAAGACTCCTCCGACGAGAGCGGAGCATGGTAGGAGAATCCGGTGATCCGGTCCCACCAAAATTCTCATGGCATGGGGTATTATCAGGCCAACGAATCCAATTATTCCACTGACGGCAACTGCGGACGCAGTTATCAACGAGGTAAAAATCATCATGATCTTTTTCAATCTCTCCACTTCTACGCCCAGGTGCTGAGCCGGCTCCTCATCCAGAAGCATTACGTTCAAATCTCTGGCGAAGATGTAAATGATCATCATGCCAATCAAGATCCAGGGAAGGGTCATCCAGACATCATCCCACGAGCTGGCCCAGAGCCCCCCCATCAGCCAAAAAACGATCCCATGTAATTTTTCGCCTGAGATATACATCATAAATGAAGTAATGGCTGACAGGAAAAGAGTTACCGCTATCCCGGAAAGGAGCAGTGTACTCGTAGGGAGTTTGCCCCCCACTCTTGCGATGCTATAGACCAGAAAGATGGCGCCCATTGCAAAAATAAACGCCATCAATGGTACTATGTACATGCTCAGGGAGGCGAGTGTAACCATGGCTAATGTCGCACCTAGGGCAGCGCCTGCAGAAATTCCAATTACATAAGGGTCTGCCATGGGATTTTTAAACAATCCTTGCATTGTCGTACCAGCAACACCCAGGGCAGCTCCGACAAGGACCCCCAAGATGATTCGCGGCAACCTTATCTGGAAGACTATGGTTTCCTCTGAAACAGACCATGAGGGAGCAACCTTTAATAACGGCAGTCTACTGGCCAGCATCTTTAAAACAATCAGTGGGGGTATGTGTGCCGGACCCAAGGTTGCTGTTATGACAATGGTTACTCCCAGGACAACTATTAGGTAGGTTATAATCAATTTCCAATGGAGGATTTTTTCAAGATAGTTCAAAGCTTCCTCCCAATTCTACCAAATTTCAATAACTTCGCTTTTCAAGGATATGCCCCAGTTTCGATGAGATGTTAGGTATTTTCTAGTTTCATCCACTGCCCTACCTATTTCTTCCTGGTCGGCCAAGGAGTTCCAGAAAAGGGGATCCATCCATCATTCATTTTGCTCTTCATTATGCCTCACTTCCCAATTACCACCACCGAGAGATAGGTGAAGGTCTTCCCTATAAGTTCCTTTAGATTTCCATGAAACACCCTCTCATTTTCCAATGTCAGATTTTCATATACGGTGATGGGCATCTTGTCATCAATACCACCGGATAGGAGAAATTTTGCAATATCTTTCGGCATAAACCGTGACTCAGAAAGTAGAAGGACTGTATGTCCACCTCTTACGCTATCCAACAGATTTTGCTTTTTCTTCTCTAAATCCTCACTTACATGAAATGTTAGCAAAACGATCTCATCCCAGGCTAGCTTGGATTTAGCCGCAGCTATCTGGACTGAACTAATTCCTGGAATTATTTCTGCATCTGGGAAGCGATCATAAATATCCTCTATGCCTGAGCTGCCGGAAAAATTTGGGTCACCCGAGCGCAATATGGAGCAATTCTTGCCAGAGGTCACTTCCCTCGTTATGTAATCCAATTTCTCATTTCGGTTCGACCATGTCATCTTAATGATCGTTTTATCGTGGGTTAACTCTCTGACAGCATTCAGACAAAGATCGTAACCTGCCACTATGTCCGATCCTTCGATCGCTTTTATAGCTTTTTGCGTAAGATATTCAGGCGATCCAGGGCCAATTCCCACAACCCATGTTTTGCCTTTCATACTCTATCGCTCACTTTTATTTAAATAATTCTGGATGGATATATATAGCTATCTCTTCTAACCCGTCTACGATCCTAGGGCCTTTACGGGAGATGATGTCACCATCGATTCCATATACCCTGTCATTCTTGACAGCGCTTATCGCATCCCATCCAGGCTGACCTTTCAAATCCTGTGCTGTTATTTCTATTGTACCCATCTGTTTGTTAAAAATGATCACATCAGGATCACGTTCGATTAACAATTCCGAGTTATATACTACGTATCTTGCATCTGCATCTGCAGCGATGTTGTATCCTCCTGCTAGTTGAATTAGGATATGGGCTAATGACCCCGGACCAGCTACTCTTAATGGGTCAAGCTCAAGGATAAATAGGGCTTTGGGTAATTGTCCCTCATTTAAGCTCTTCGTGTTATCAGTTATGGCTTTGATTTTATCTCTCATGTTTGCTGTTAATTCCTGAGCGATCTCCTCTCTTCCAGTAATTTTTCCAATTAGCTCTACATCCTCCAGTATTTCATCTACATCATCCGCGCCCAAAGCTACTACGGATAAACCAAGTTTTTCCAACTCTTCCACGACGGCTTTTTGTAGACTGGAGTCAGCTAAAATTAAATCAGGCTTTAAAGCAACAACTTTTTCTATGTTTACACTGACAAAGCCACCAATTTCCTCTTTCTCCTGTGCTTCAGGAGGGTAATTGCAATATCTTGTTACACCCACAACTTTATCTCCCAATCCAAGAGCGAAAAGTATCTCGGTATTGCTGGGTGACAGAGAGACAATTCTATTCAGTTCTTTAGGTATAATCACATCTCTTCCTAAGTCGTCTGTAACGGTTAATGGCTGCTCTTCTATCATTGGTGATAATTTGATACAACCACCAGATGCCATAAGAAGCACGATCATCAGGCATATCCATGTCTTCTTCCAATGAAAGATTTTCTCTCTCATGCTATTTTTCACCGCTTCCTATCGCAAGCCTTCGCTCACCTTTAAACAGATACGTTTCGCAAATACTCCTTTGTTACCTTCACCCAATCCTCGACCGCTCCTGCAGTTGTCTTTCTCTAATGATCTTTATGTGAGGAAACGTCTCATTTCTGAATGGAATACTTGGATCGACATTGGCTATAAACTTGGTAGTTCTTTCTATTTCCTCGCAAATATGTGATGTGCTATGTGTTCATGTTGCCTTATTTCTTGATAAGTCTAGTTCGGCTGAAACGATTTCTTCCATGTTTTCTTCCATGGCCTCTTTCGCGATGCCCCAAGGTGAGACTATGGCACTTCTGCTGCCCACCTTCTTTCCACTAGAGGATAAACCAACACAAGCATTCTTTAAGATGAACAAGGAATTGGCGTGGGCTATCGAAATAGATGCTGGATGCCCGTGGGTAGAGGGATGCCCCTCGGAAGGCAAAGATATTGGCAAGAATAGCACCTCTGCGCCCATCGATGCTACCGTCTTGACAATCTCTGTAGATAAGATATCAGCACATATTAGTATGCCAATTTTTACATATCCAGTATCGTAAACAAAGCATTCCTCCCCCCTTTTTAGTTCTGGCATTTCTGGTTCAGTCAAATTTATTTTTCTATATTTCCCTAGGATCTCTCCATTTTTGAGCAAAAAAGATGTATTGTAGAAGGCGTCTCCTTCCTTCTCCAGTACGCTTCCACCAATGATATAAATCCCCAGCTCTTTTGATTTGGCTCTCAGAAAAGATATCGTGGGTTGATAAATTTCATCAAATATTTCCTCTTTCGATCTATTTTCCTCTTTCGATCTGTCAAAGATAGGTGCAGAGAAGTATTCTGGCAAGCAAACAAAATCTGGAGCAAAGCTCTCGAAAGATCTATCTATCATCTCTTCTGCTCTATCTAAGTTGTCTTCTACTCGATTTCTAACTTCCATCTGGATGAGACTTACCCGCATCTCGTCAACCCTCCTTTGGACGTATAAATATAGCCATCTCCTACCATCCATCTACTATTCTAGGTTCAGCCTAGCAATAAGGTCTGTATTTATCTCATGCATTAATGTGTAAGGGGGAGAGATTCTCCCTTCATTTAGGTTTGTTTACTCTTCTCTCCGCTTCAGGACCAAATATGCGACCGCTAGGAGTCCGACTATTGCGAAGGCTGCCTCAAATCCCGGTATTCCTGGTTCTGGTGTGGGCGCTGGAGTGGGCGCTATTGTTGGCCTTACCGTTGGCATTGGTGTTGGTTTGGGTGTGGGCGCTGGGGTTGGTGTAGGTGCAGGTGTAGGCGTTGGCGTTGGAGCAGGTGTAGCTGTAGGAGTTGAAGTGGGTGCTGCTGTTGGTGCTGGTGTTGGCCTTGGAGTAGGCGCTGGAGTAGGAGTTAAAATGAGTGCTGGAGTTGGAGTAGGTGTTGGTGTTGGGGTTGGCACTGGAGTAGGAGTTGAAGTGAGTATAGGAGTAGAGGTTGGAGTAGGAATAGGAGTAGGAGTAGGTGTTGGTGGCACATACCCTCCCCCTCCTATTCCCTGACCTACAGGCGTTGGCTTTGGAGTGACTCCAGTTATGCCATAAATACTAAAGTGTGAAACGTTAGCCCAAACACATCCAGTATAACCCCCCTCCATATCTGTAGTAGAGACGCCAGTATCATATACACCGTCCATGCTATTGTCTAGTGTCTTCCACTCATCAACAGTCTCGTCATACCAGCGAAGATTCAATGTGCTTTCCAATAAATTAGACGCATCAAGTTCTGCTTGAGTATAGTACACTCTAATAACTGCCCAATTCAAATTTAAGTTCTCATCTTCTATCTTTACGAACTTTCCGAGAGAATTTTCAAAGGGCGCGCTTATCCCAAAAGGAGTGCTAGATTTTGTAATGTCAATATATGCCGAAGCATTTGACAAAGCTACAAGGTCCAAAACCAAATCATCATTCTCAGCGCTTCTTATCCTCACAGTCTTGTTTGCGGTTACATTTACTAATGGATTTGTAGAAGATATTACATTCACTCTGATCAGATCGTGTACCCGTTCCAGACCATCCACTATCCTGGGTCCAGCCCGCTCGATGATGTTGGGGTCATCTATAGCATAAATCCTTCCGTATCTATAGGCATCGGTCTTTTGAATGACCTCATTGTTCATTAAATTGTCTCTAATAAGTTCTGACCCCCCGCCCATTCCTGAGCATATTATAACCTCTGGGTTTTCATCTAATAAGCTCTCTAGATTTATCACCCCCCAACCATCAAGTTGTTCAGCGATGTTTATCCCGCCAGCTTTTTGGATCAAGTCATGGGCATATGTTCCTGAACCTGCTGTCCACAAAGGATCATACCAAACCACGTAAAGTACCCGTAGTTTTTGTGTCTCAGATAATGTACTCGTTTTGCTTGTTACAGCATCGATTCGTTGCACCATATTAGCCGCCAATGTCGAGGCATTACTCTCTTGTTTCGTTATTTTTCCGACTAATTCTATGTTATCGATTATGTCGGGGGTGGTTTTGGGGTCTAATGACACCACCATATAATTAAGATTTATTAACTGGTCAATCACATCCATGGAATTGCCATAAGCGCCCAGAATCAGATCTGGTGTTAAACTAACAATAGTTTCAACACATGGATTGTCATAGCTGCCAACCGTTGGTATGTTTTCCACTTCTGATGGGTAATCACAGTAGTCTGTAACTCCAACGACTTTATCTCCAGTCCCAACTGCAAAGAGTATCTCAGTATTGCTCGGCGATAGAGAGATGATCCTCTGCGGTTGTTTAGATATCTTCCAAACCTTTCCCAGATCATCCGTAAAAATCAGTTCTACGATGACATTCCAAGTAATTGTCTGCGTTTTTCCGTTTTCGTTGGAGCCAGAGACATTGACATAGTACGTCCCGTAAGATGAAAATGTGTAATCAAAAGTGCTTGCATTGTTATTTTGATCAACGTCGTTCAACATCCAATTCCATGTAGTGATGCTCTGGTTGGCAGTGACGTCGAACGTAACCGTTTCTCCTGTGCTGATGGTTATGTCCGTTGAATCGTCGTTCGTCTTGCTATTATGCCAATACGTTATTGTTGGTGCAGAGTTGGCATTTCCTAATCCGACACTACATGTTGCGAGCAATATGCTCGCAATGAGAAATATCGCAATCTTTCGAGACATTTTTATGGACCTCTGATACTTTCTTTTCTTTTTCAATTTTACTTGGTTAATATATCCACCTAGTTGGTTAAGTTAACCACCTTTATATAGTTTATCGTTCTATTCTATAGCTATGCCAGCGATAGCGATCCATGGGACCACTTCTAATGCAGGAAAAACGATTATAACCACCGCTCTCTGTAGAATATTTGCTGACAAAGGATATAGGGTGACTCCTTTTAAGTCTCAAAACATGTCTCTCAACTCGTGTGTACTCCCAAATGGAGGGGAGATCGCCAGAGCACAAGCATTGCAGGCACACGCTGCTAGGGTTGAGCCTACAGTCGAGATGAATCCGATATTGTTGAAGCCAAAAGCAGAGCATGTTTCCCAGGTGGTCATACGTGGCAGACCTTATGCTGATATGAACGTTAAAGAGTATCATGACTTCGTCGAGAGGCAAGGGCGGGAAATCGTTGAGACATCTCTCAAGCATCTTTCATCAGAATACGATTTAATCATCATGGAAGGGGCTGGCAGCCCGGCGGAGATCAATATATTACAACGCGATATAGTGAATATGTATCCGGCAAAATTGGCGGGGGCAAAGTGCATACTTGTACATAATATCAATTACGGCAGCACTATCGAATATCTATTCGGCACTTTGAATCTCTTGGGTAATGAAAGAGAGTTGTACAGCGGGATTATACTTAACAAGTCTCGAGGAACAGTTGATACCGTCGAGCTAGAGCGCATCCTGGAAAAACCCATTTTTGGTGTAGTTCCACACATAGAAGATCTGCATCTACCAGAGGAGGACTCCCTGTCTCTAAAAAATCAGGATGAACATTTTGATGTAGGAGTTATTCGCTTGCCTCACATGTCAAATTTCACTGACTTCGATGCACTCACATTGGAGGGGCTAAAGGTCCGCTATATATCGAGAGAGGGTGAGATCAAACGTGCTAGCGTTTTGATAATCCCAGGAACTAAGAACACGATCCTAGATTTAAAATGGTTACGTGAACAAGGGCGGGACCATGCAATAGTCCAAGCTGCGAACGACGGCAGGGTCATCATCGGGATATGTGGTGGTTATCAAATGCTTGGAAAGAGAATAATCGATAGCGGCTTTGAAAATAACGGAGAGGAGATCGACGGTCTGGGATTATTGGATGTCGTAACGAGGTTTGACTCATATACCAAGATCACTGAGCGCATTAAGGGAACCATAGTTGGAAACGGAATATTAGAAGAATTTCAGGGGAAGGAAATCACCGGTTACGAGATTCACATGGGTCAAACCTCCACAAGCTTGAAGCCCTGTTTTATTATTGACAGGGGCGGCAAAACGATCCAGGATGGTGCCATTAATGGAAGCGTATTCGGAACATACGTTCATGGTATTTTTGACAATCCTCCTATTCGAAAAGCGGTATTAAAAGCTATTCAAAAGCCCTCTGATACCCTTGAACGAGACCTGGATGATGAAATAGATAAGCTAGCCAACATCTTTTCTGCGAGCGTTGATCTCGAAAAAATAGAGGCATTGATATGAACAACCTAATGTTCTTGGGTGCGAAAAGTTGTGGAAAAAGCACCATAATAGCTTCGTTACGAAGGTTGCTCAGTGAAAGGGGCTATTGTGTATTCACCCTTAATAAGCGGGATTACGCCTCTATGGGGGCGATTGGGCGGCTCCTACACAAATATGATTGCATCCTCCTGGAGGGCGATGAGCTGACAGATGTGAAGATTGCAGATATGTTTGATGCCTCGATTGTTTTGGTCGGAGATATCGAGAGGGGTGGTGTGTTTGCCGTACTATATGGGATGTATGCACTTCTCAACGGTCAGCGTGTATCTGGCTTTTTGGTCAATAAATTCAGAGGCGATGATACTATCCTAATGCCGGGGCTGACGTTCTTGGAAGAAAAAACAGGAGTTCCGTTTCTAGGAGTAATACCCTATGTATCCGATATGGAGGATTTCGTCGAGGTTTTCAGAAGGGCTGTGGAGCCCGATTTAATATCACAAATATTGGGCGTGAATCTATAATGGTTAGAAAAGAAGCATTGGCATTAGAACGATGCATGCATGGGGGGAAGGCATCAGAAGTTATTGGTAAGAGTGGAAGGTTGATAGACTTCAGTACCAGTCTCAACCCCATGGGTCCGCCAGATGTAAGGGAAATACTACTGGATGCATGTGAAAACATCGGTAGGTATCCAGATGACCAATATGCAAAATTTAGAGAAGCTGCGGCTTCTTTTGCAGGCGTTCACAGCGAAAACATAGTTCCAGGAAATGGATCCTTAGAACTCATCCGGCTATTTGCTGAGCTCATAGTTGAGCTTGGTGACAAGGTGATAATACCTTCCCCAACTTTTTGTGAATATGAATTTAATTGCAGATTGTTCGGTGCAAAGCCCCTGTTTGTCGAAAGCTCGAAGGTGGATGGGATATCAGACAAAATGCTAGAGGAATCCAAGGCTCTTTTTATATGCAATCCTAACAATCCAACTGGAGAATTGCTTCAACGCCATAATTTGGAAGAATTGGCGCATCGCTGTGTCAAAAATGAGACCTATCTCTTTGTGGATGAAACGTTTATCGAGCTATCAGATCCGGAGCAAAGCATCTGTGATATCGCAGCCAAAGAGTATTACGTCTTTGTGTTGCGATCACTGACTAAGTGCTTTGCAATTCCCGGAGTCAGGATTGGATATGGCATAGGCTCCAGAAGGTTGGTCGAATTGATGAATAACTCGCGACTTTCATGGAATCTAAGTTGTTTTGCTGAGGCAGTTGCCATCTATCTATTTCAAAAATCTGATTACTTGGAAAAATCACGCGAGCTGATAAAGGGTGAGCGAAAATGGTTGATGAACCAATTAAGCGAAATTAAAGGCGTAAATCCCTTGGAAAGCCATGCAAATTTCATCTTGCTCGATGTTAAGGGGACCGGTCTTAGCTCTAGCAAGTTGGCGGAGTGCATGCTTTATCATGGTTTTCTTATAAGAAATTGCGATTCTTTCTCTTTGGGAGAGGGCTATGTAAGAGTGGCTGTAAGGACGAGGAAAGAAAACGAGAAACTCGTGATAGCACTAAAACAGGTCATCGATCCCAATGCCAGAGAGAGTTGTGAGCACTATCCCTGTCATTTCTTAGGACAGGATTGCACGTTCTGTTTCTGCCCATTCTACCCTTGTAAGGATAAGAGATTGGGAAAATATGTGAAAACTTCATCGGGTAGAGTTGCATGGAGTTGCATTGACTGTGAGATAATACATCAAACGGATATTGTACAGGAGATAATGGATGGACTCCTTGCAGGTGACGAATTGAGCAAAATCTGGAAAGTCATAGAGGGGAGACTATGATCTGGAAGATATTGCTAATTGCAATCCTCATCGATCTCATTTTTGGAGAACCTCCGGAAAAAATTCATCCGGTGGTATGGATGGGTAAACTCATAGATGGCTTACGATCTTATATAAGCGAATCGAAAACAGGTGGGGTTGTTTTGGCACTGATGGTTGTGGGAGGTTTTACATTAGGAGGATACTTAATCACCCTTGTACCTGGGATCGTCGGCTTGATTGTGTCAGCATATGTTTTAAAGGCGACGTTTTCCATCAATTGCCTGGCAGGCACTGCAAATATGATGGAAAAATACCTCGCGAGTGACGATCTTGAGAATGCTAAGAAGAATTTGCCCAAGCTTGTAGGAAGGGATCCATCTCAGTTGTCCAAAAAAGAGGTTACCTCTGCCGTCATAGAATCGGTTGCAGAAAATTTCGTGGATGGCATCTTTTCACCCTTGTTCTACTTCCTGCTTTTTGGCATACCCGGAGCATTGGCATACAAGGCGATCAACACCCTCGATTCCATGGTTGGACAAGGGGATTTCGGCTACTTCTCTGCAAAATTAGATGACCTGGTGAACTACATACCGGCAAGGTTATCTGTGCTCTTTATCTCGGCTGGGGCTATCTTCTATGGTTCGCCTCTTTCTGCACTGAAGATATCGAGGAGAGATCACGGATTGACAAAAAGCCCCAACTCCGGATGGCCTATGGCTGCGATGGCAGGTTCACTAGCGGTGTCTCTTAAGAAGCCGGAACATTATATACTTGGCAGTGAACTTGACATGCCGGAATCCTACCATATCAAAAGGGCAGTACGCATTATGGAAATTGCAACGACCTTTTTAATAATTGTTTCCTTTACTATCGTCTATTTTGTATATCTGCCGCTGTATTAAGGAGAGATATGATATATATGAAAATTAAAGAGTTACTCGAATCACAGGGACTATCGCCTGAAAAAATCGTTTCTGCTGCAATGCAGATGCATGTGCCTCATCCTGGTGTTGAGACCGAAGATGAGGCGAGGAGGATTTTTGGAAAAGAGCTGGAGCACGCATTGGCAGATCCGAATCTATGCGCTCTTATCTATGCTGGGCTCGCTCTTGAGAGAGATGCTGCCCAAGGATTGATCGATTTGGGGGAGAGGTACCCTCTAGATGCTTCATCACTGATCGCTGACGAGGTGCTGGGTTTGAGCATTTCAACATACATAGGCGGATATAAGGGCTTGTTTGAATACGTTCGGTGCGATAATGCCAAGCCCGGCATAGTTGCGGAACTGGGTCCTTTCATGGACGATGTGATTGCAGGGCTCATAGGGGGCATCTCGGCAAACATGTATGATGCGGGGCTTAGGATAAAGGAAGATAAAAATGAATGAGTATATCCCCCCGATAAGGGCAGGCATAGGTTTTTTCACCACCATTCCAGTTGGAATCGACGTCGAGGGCATCCAAAAGTTGAGTTCACATGCCTATCTGTTTCCGGTTATGGGCTTCATCATCGGTCTTTTGGTTGGCTGCATTGGATTTATGCTACAGTTTTTGTCAGACTATTTATTCTCTGCCTTGCTCATTGCCGTATTATATATGGTCACTGGAATGAACCATTTAGACGGATTAATGGACTTTGGAGACGCTCTACTTACACATGGCTCTGTGGAGGAGAAAATCAGGGCTATGCGTGACCCCTCTATGGGCGTGGGTGGGATTGCTTTTTGTATAGTGTCGATCCTGATCCTGTTCTCAGCCATAGCTGAACTAAAGCCAAACATACTGTTCTCGCTATTGGCGGCTGAGATTTGCGCCAAGCAATCCATGGTAACTGCAGCCCTGTTTGGAAGAAGTATGCACCAAGGATTGGGGTCCATATTCGTTGATAATGTTACCCTGCGTGATGTCCTGATTGGACTAGCCTTTTCGATGATGGGTTGTTGGCTCGCTTTAGGCCTGGTGGGAATCATTGCTTTATTTGCCGCACTTTCATCTGCATGGATAGTTGTAAGAATAGCGCATCACAACTTGGGTGGCGTGAGTGGCGATGTTCTCGGAGCTACAAATGAAATTGGGCGTATATCAGCATTAATTGTGGGAGGAGTTGCATGGACGCTCTTGTGATGGCAGGTGGGCCTGGAACTCGGTTGTGCAGGGGAGAGAAACCCCTGATAGAGTTACAGGGAAGGGCTATGATATCCTACGTATTGGATGCACTTCTACAAAGCGAGAAAGTCGATGAAATTTTTGTCGTAACATCTCCCCATACGTTGAAAACAAAAAAGCATCTGGAGGGCAAGTTCCCTGTGATCGAGACGAGAGGCGTCGGATATGTACCTGATTTGATAGAAGCTGCGGAGATTCTGGGACTAAAATCACCGTTTCTCATCGTAATGGCTGATCTGCCCCTTCTGGATTCGAAGCTAATCGATGAGGTCATCTGCGTATATCAAAAGGCGAACAAGCCGGCGCTATCGGTTTATGTCCCTCTTAAAGTTTGCAATGAGATCGGTAGGCGTCCCGATATCGTGCTAAACAGGGAAGGACGATTGATCGTGCCTGTGGGCTTGAACATCTTGGATGGGCGCTTGATAAGAGAGGAGCAGGATGAGCATTTGCTCATAATGGGGGAGCCTGCCCTTGCAGTTAATGTGAACACGACCGACGATCTGAAAATTTGGGAGAGATTTGTCGGAAAGAGGATGTGATTTATTTGATCTATCTTATCCGAATTTATAAATCGTTTTGCACGTAGTTTAAATGAAGTGGATGGGGGATATATACTATCTCAATCAATATCTCAACTATGTCCTTGATCCCAGTTACCCTCATATCCTCAAAACGATATTATCCGCTCAAAAACCCCTCTTTAAAGTTGCACGATCTTTAGCAAATCTGCTTTTGTTATTATGCCTGTTGTAATCCCCCTTTTTATTGTTAAAACTGCTGGACTGTGTTGTAATAGTGGGATAACTATCTCTACCGGGGCATCTTCGCTTATCTGAGGCAATTCTCTTTCCATCACGCTCTCTATAGGCCTTTTTGATAATTTTTTTGGGTCTTTATTTTGCACTATGTGGTTGGTTATGACTTTTTCTGTAATGATGCCAACAGGCGTATTTTCATCGTACACTGGTAGCTGTGAGATATCGTATTTTTGCATGAGCTCTATTGCCCTATGAATCGAATCTTTTTTATCCACACAGACGACCTCTTTGTTGCTAATCTCTTTCGCCAATATCGCCTTTTTTTGTTTGCCCATCTCCTTTTCCAACGCTTTGAATACCCTTTTGACGTTTCCATAGGAAGGGTCTATTTTTCCCCCCTCTATCTTTGCTATCAATGATTGACTAACGCCTGCATAACATGCCAGTTGTTTTTGCGAGAGGCCAAGACTTCTTCTCCTTTTTTGTATTTCTGCTAGATCTGGAAGCATGGTTGGTATTATGTTATGCATTCCAAGTATATATTCCCTTTGGAATATTCTATTCAACAATCTATTTATATCGGAATAACAAATTTATATAAAGATATCACTCATAGGTGGCTTAGAATGGTGGAAAAAACAGTCCAAGACATCAACCAGAAGATCAAGGATGGCAGCGTGCATGTTGTCACTGCGGAACAGATGACTGATATAGTGGACGAACTTGGTCCAGAGGATGCCGCCAGAGAGGTGGATGTTGTTACCACTGGCACCTTCGGTGCGATGTGCTCCTCAGGAGCGTTTTTGAACTTTGGGCATTCTGACCCCCCGATCAAAATGCAGAGAGTGTGGCTGAACGATGTGGAAGCATATGGTGGCATTGCAGCGGTAGATGCATACATAGGCGCCACGCAGATTTCCGAATCACGAGGGATGGAATATGGTGGCGGACATGTTATAGAAGATTTAGTAGCTCGCAAATCCGTTCACATAAGGGCCGTTGCAGATGGCACAGATTGTTATCCCAGGAAAAACATTGAAACTGAGATCACGATAGACGACTTGAATCAAGCGATCATGCTGAATCCCAGAAACGCATATCAAAGATACAATGTAGCAACAAATTCGTCTGACAGAACCTTGTATACCTATATGGACACTCTTCTTCCAAACTATGGAAATGCAACCTACTCTGGTGCTGGGGTGCTATCTCCCTTATATAATGATCCTGACTTTGAGACGATAGGCACGGGCTCCAAAATTTTTCTATGCGGTGCCCCGGGCTACATCATCGGGGAGGGGACACAACATGAACCCCAGAACGATCTTGCAACGATAATGGTTACTGGAAATCTAAAGGAGATGAATCGCGAATTTCTCAGGGGTGCTGCTTTCCATGGCTATGGCGCTACACTATATGTTGGGCTAGGGATACCGATCCCCGTTCTAAATGAAAATATTGCCAAAAAAACAGGAATAAGTGATGCAGACATCATCACAAATGTATTGGACTATTCCTCTCCGAGAAGGTTACGGCCAACGCTAAGAAAGGTCTCATATGAGGAACTAAAGTCAGGTATGATTGAGCTGGATGGTAAAGAAGTTCGTACTTCACCGTTATCCAGCTTTTTTATGGCTAGGAAAGTCGCCTCCACGCTGAAGCATTGGATCGAGCAGGGCAATTTTATGCTGTCTCAGCCCATGGAAAAACTGCCGACTGACACCCTATTTGGGCCAATGAAACAGACAAAGGAAACACCCCTTGTCAAAGACGTGATGTCAAGAAAGATGATCACGATTAGACAAGGGAAAAGCGTTGAAGATGCGGCTAAGTTGATCATGAAGGGGCAGTCCACTCATCTGCCAGTCACATCTGAAGATGATAGGTTGATAGGCATAATAACTGCGTGGGACATATCCAAAGCAGTAGCTCAGGGGAAGTATGATAAACTGGATAGGACGATGACCAGAAGAGTTATTACCGCCACATTAGACGAGCCGATAGATGTAACCGCTAGAAAATTGGAAAAACATAATATCTCAGCATTGCCAGTTATAGACAAAGATGGCAAGGTCATTGGAATGATAACGAGCGATGACATAAGCAGATTAATTGCGAAACGAAATGGATGCTCTTTCCAAGCACCTCTCGAAGAAAAACGGTAGGTAGCATTCCGTGGTGATTATGATATGAAGATATTTCTAAGGTTTGCCCCGGAAATAAATCAAGAGCCGCATATTTCAGAGGTGATACTTGAAACAGGGGCTAAATTGAACATCAATAGGGCGAGCGTAGACGCAGTAAGTGGTGAAGTTGTGGTCGATGTTCCAGATGAAAAGCTCAATGAGGTGATAAAACTATTCCGCTCAAGAGGAGTGGAGGTATCCATCTTAGAGCACCCGGTCATTCTGGATGAGGATGAATGCATTAATTGCGGTGCATGTATCTCTGTTTGCTATGTTAGAGCACTCAGTTTCAAAGATGACTGGAGCATAGCTTTGGATGAGAAACGGTGTAATCAGTGTGGTGCGTGCATAACTGCATGTCCCCACGGTGCATTGGAATTTTCATGAGAACCAGATTTCAGCTAAAAGAGACCCTTGTAACGATCACCGCCGATGAGAAATACATAGAACTTGCCAAAGAAGTTATCAGGGAGCATAGGGGGCATCTGGAGCGATACATTCTATCCGATCCTTTTTTTCAAGTCACGCTTGAACCGTATCAGGCACCAAAGAATGTGCCTGAAGTCGTGAAGAGGATGTGTGACGCTGGCAATGCTGCTGGTGTGGGACCGATGGCCGCCGTGGCTGGTACCCTTGCAGAACTGACGGTTGAAGCGATGATGCAAAAGGGTGCAAAACATGTGATAGTTGATAATGGTGGCGACATAGCATTGGTGAATGAAATCCCTGTAAACGTTGGAATCTACACGGGTGAATCTCCTATTAAAGACCTTGCGCTGCAAATAGAGCCTAGGGATTCCATGATCGGAATCTGCACCTCATCTGGTAGGGTTGGCCATTCGATCAGTTTCGGTAATTCAGATGCAGTCACTGTTGTTTCATCCAGCGCAGCACTTGCAGATGCGACTGCGACTGCATTAGGTAACAAGATAACATCTAAGAAGGACCTTGATACTTCATTTGAGGGCATCAAGAACATAGACGGTGCGCTGATAATCTATGGGGATAGCATGGCAAAATGGGGCAAACTTCCCAAAATCGTGAAAATGTCTGTGGGTCCAGAACTGATAACTAGACCCTGAATCATGAGAAAAGTTCCCAACAAAACATGGCGTCTTATCATTATTGGAATGGTGTTAGCGTTCGTAGACATTTCAATGGTCAGATTCTCCCTTTCAGTGATAAGGTCAAAGCGCTTGATGGAGCAGATGCTAAAGCACTTTCCATAGCGGTCTCAACTTTTCCTTTAGTTCCACTTTCATTCCTCAATCTTCAGCGCTTTTGGGAACGCCTTCCTTCTAATGTTCATCATCCCCTCCCAGATCTTCTTCTATAATTTAACGCAGCTAAGCAGTGATGAATTTCTCGGATATAACTCCAAAATCTCCGAACTGCAAAATAAACGCATCAAGCTTATCGAGAGCTATACTGAACAGGAAGTTAACATAATTCAAAAATTTGTGCCCGGAGGGATTGATATGGATAGATAGATGCTGAGACTGCAAGCAAAGGACGGAACAATTCCTGCTATGGTGACGCCAGAGCTGCCATTCATGATTCGATTCCATTGACGCTTGGTTTTATCGTCGTCTATGGAGATCTGATGTACTTGGTGGTATATCCCTTCTTGTTGACGTAATATACCGGCAATATAGCACTCATTAAAACAATTCAATCAAACCCATATTTTGCCTTAGACGGCTTTTTGGGAAGTCTCACACAAAGGGTGAACCTATAGATCGATTTACCATCTTGAACCCTAAGATATTTCATACTTTCAGTTCTTTTTCCACCCACCACTTTCAATATTTTCGCAACTGTATGTCTGGCATCATTTAATGATGACATATATATGTCATACCCATTTTTTGCCTCAGATATTTCGTAATCACTTTTTCCCTTATATCGATCGATTATGTTTAGGATCGATTCTCTCTCATTCTCCTCTATCCCTCTACTTGCCCTGATTTGGATGAGTGCATCGTGCCTAGACAACCTTCATACTCCCTCTTCTTCCTAGCGTTAACTGCGGCTCTCCTTGGAACTCATTGACAAAAGCATCCTTTATCTCGACCATGTCCCCGACTTGAACCTCTTCAATGTTTTTGCCCCAGAGCGTGAAGGGAATCGTTCCAGTCTCATCTTCTAATGTTGCCGTAGCAACTTCCAATGTTCTACCGTTTCTCGTCTCAACTCTCCTTGGGTTTTGCTTATCTATTATCTTTGCTTTTAGACAATCAACAGTATCTCTTGGTTTCAGCTCTTCTATTTTCAATTTCTCACCTCCCTTTTTTCTATTTATTTATGTTAGCTAATATAACTCTCTTATTTGATGGAATTTTTGGTATCATGGCTTAAACTCTTCATAGACTTCTAGTCTTACATCTAGCAGTTCCGTGTTTGGTCTGGCCATGAAATTCCACATATACCGTGTCTTCTCGAATCACTTAATATGTTTGTCTAACCTTAAACATTACAGTTTGGTCTATAAGGCGTAGTTTCATTATTCGTCTCTATACTGTCCTGTCCTGTCAATAGCATAAGAGTGTGGATTTCAGTACATTCATATAAATTCTTAAGGAATAAAAGATGAAATTTCGTAATCAATATTTTTCAGGTTTATTACATACGGAAAGTTTATTATATCAGGAGGAGTTTTAAGGTACGACAGAAAAGATGGATACCTGCATTAGTCGAGTATCGAACCGAGATAATGGGGCAAGCGAATCCGAGTCTGAAGAACCCCCGGATAGACAGCAGAGAACCCACAGTTTTTCCGTATTTGATAATCTCTATAGTCTAGGGGCTGACTTGCAGGAAATAAGAAAGGTAACTAAGGTTTACCCTGCCAAGATAAGCCGCCATTTCTTTAGCCTTATAAAAGAAAAGGACGACCCCATCTGGAGGCAGTGCGTACCCAGTCTGGCCGAACTCCAGGATAATGTTAATTCCGCAGACCCCCTGCAGGAGGAAAGGGACACGAAAGTTCCTGGTCTGGTTCACAGGTACCCGGATAGAGTCCTCCTCTTGGTGAGTTCTAAGTGCGCCATGTACTGCAGGTTTTGCACCAGAAAGAGAAAGGTCGGTAGAATACAGCAGATCCCAATGGAACAAATCGAAGGAGGCATTGAATATATACGACAGCATCCTGAGGTCAGGGATGTCATCCTTTCAGGTGGAGACCCACTTATGAGGGAGGACTGGGAATTAGAGCATATCTTGAAAAAGCTGCGGGACATAAAACACCTCGAGATTATAAGGATCGGAACCAGAGTGCCATGTGTCCTGCCTTCGAGGATCACCAAGCACCTATGCGATATGCTTAGAAAGTATCACCCCTTATACATGAACATACACTTCAACCATCCTGCGGAGGTCAACTCTGAGAGCAGGAGGGCATGTGAGATGCTGGCTGATTCCGGAATTCCGCTGGGGAGCCAGACGGTGCTTCTAAAAGGTGTGAACGATTCGCCTGAGATTCTCAAAGAGCTGATGCAAAAACTGGTCCAAATAAGGGTCAAACCTTACTACTTATACCAGTGCGATCTTGTCAAAGGGGTCGAGCATTTCAGGACAACGGTCCAGGAAGGTTTGGCAATAATCAAATCCATCCAGGGATACACCTCTGGTCTTTGCTTCCCACACTTCATGATCGATAGCCCCGGCGGTGGCAAAGTACCACTCTTGCCTGAGTACGTCGAAGAGCTAAACGAAGAGAAAATCGTCTTGAGAAACTATCGGGGGGAGCGTTATGTCTACCCCAACCCAAGATAGCATGAGGATAGCCCTAACCTATAACGCGCTACCTGAGAAGAACAGCAGGTATAAAACCGACGCTTTCGTTGAGTTCGATGAGATTTCGACTGTTGAAGCTATAAAGAAAGCCATCGAAGCCCTGGGTCATGAGGTAACGCTGATAGAGGCGAATGAAAACGCCTTCCAGAAATTAAGGGCTACGAAGCCGGATTTCGTCTTCAACATAGCGGAAGGAATGGGGGGCGAGAGCAGGGAGTCCCATATTCCTGCAATGCTCGAACTGCTGGGGATACCGTATTCAGGTTCAGGAGTCGCTACACTGGCCATTACTCTGGACAAAAGAAGAAGCAAGGAGGTGTTGGGCTACTGGGGCATTCCGACGCCAAAGTTTTGCCTTTTAGCCTCGGAAGAGCAATCCTTGGATGGACTTAAGTTTCCATTGTTCGTGAAGCCCAACGCAGAAGGATCAAGCAAAGGCATTATGAAAGACGCGCTTGTCGAAAATGAAAGGGATGCAAAGAAAATAATTAAGAGAATCTTTCAGGAGTATAACCAGTCTGCTTTAGTTGAAGAGTACTTGCCAGGAAGGGAGTTCACGGTATCGATCCTAGGCAACGATCCGCCCAGAGTTCTTCCAGTGCTTGAGATTGACTTCGACGGGCTTCCAGATGACCTTCCTAAATTCGATTCCTATGAAGTAAAATGGTACTGGGACGCTCCAGATAATGAGCATGATGGAATAATTTGCCCTGCCAAATTGGACGCAGACTTGGAGGAATGCCTGAAAGATACCGCCCTTCGGACGTATGAAGTCCTCGAGTGTCGTGATTTTAGCAGGATTGACCTGAGGCTCGATGCTGATTCCGTGCCGAACGTGATCGATGTCAACGCGTTGCCTGGTCTGATCCCGGACCCCAGGGAGAATTCACGATTTCCGAAATCTGCCTATGCCTCTGGCATGACTTACGAGGAATTGATCGCCGAGATTTTGAATGCGGGGCTCAGCCGTTACTCCGAGGGTTAAATGAAATGAAGATTGGGATATTGTACAACCTTGTTGAAGAGGGCCAACTCCAAAGAGGAATGCCTGCCGACATTGTGGCTGAAAACGAGGTGCTTGACGCGGTCTCGGCTGTGAAAGCCTCCCTTGAAAATGCAGGTCATGAGGCTTTATTGCTGCGGGTGAGCAGTGAATTACTGGGGGAATTAAACGAGCTGGACCTTGACATGGTCTTCAACCTTGCAGAAGGGCTGGGCGGGGATACGTCGGCCGAGAGTAAGATTGCTGCCCTCCTCGAATTGCTTAAGATACCCTACACAGGCTCAAATTCCCGTACCCTGGCCATATGTCGTGACAAATTCATCACCAAGAACATACTGGTCAGCCATGGGATACTAACGCCAGCTTATCAACTGATCCTGGAACCGAATGAGCCCATCCATGCTGAGCTATCCTATCCGTTAATCGTGAAGCCTGTTGGGGAAGATGCCAGCATAGGTGTAGGGCCTGATTCGGTGGTATATGATGAGGCACACCTGAGAAGGAAGATAAGCCACATCCTTGAGGTGTATCTCCAGCCAGCCCTCGTGGAAGAGTTCATTGATGGGAGGGAGCTGAATGTGGCACTATTGGGATCTGGTGAAACAGCAAGGGCTTTACCCCTTTCTGAGATAGTCTTCAATTTACCTCCCCGGGAAGAGCGGGTGGTCAGCTATGAGGCGAAGTGGATTGAAAATTCGAAATGGTACGAAGGAACGTGCAGAAGCTGCCCTGCAGAGCTTGACCCTGATACAGCGGCGAGAGTGAAGGACTTGGCATTGAAGGCTTACAGGGCGGTGGGTTGCTTTGGATATGGGAGGGTTGACATCCGGCTGAGGGAGGGAATCCCATACGTGCTGGAGGTCAATCCTAACCCGTGTTTAAGCCCCTGCCATAGCGGCTTTGTGGCCTCCATCGAAGCTGATGGAATGACCTTCGGTCAATTAGTTGACATAATCCTCCGATCAGCTATTGAAAGAGGCCGTTTGAAGGAGAGACCCTCAGACAACAAAAGCGAGTTAATCAAGACGAAGAACCTGACCATGAGGCCTGTGAAGCTATGTGATGTCGACATTCTGCTGAGTTGGTTCAACGACGCTGAAAACCTCAGATTTATGGACGACTCCGGCCAAATCTCACGGGAATATCTGGAGCGAGAACTGATGAAACCCTCTAGCGACTTTGATTTCATCGTCTCGTTGGGTGATAAGCCCATCGGTTTCGCCTCGGTGTACAATGTGGATGGAAAAAACATGAGGGGTGAGATATCCATCCTCATAGGGGAAAGGGAGTTCCAGGGCAGGGGGTATGGATCGGAGATTATTATGGCTCTCTTGCATTTTGCCTTCGAAAAACTCAGGCTGCACTCTCTCTTTGCTTCTGCGACCGTGTTAAACAAAAGCCCACAACGGATTTTGGCCAAGGCAGGGTTCAGGAAGATCGGCACGCGTAGGGAATATCACAGGTACGAAGGTGAATTTTTGGACGAAATATTCTTCGACATCACAGAAGGGGATTACAAAGCGATGTTATCGCAATCCAAAACGGGATGAGAGCACCTTCTAAAGAAAACTTCAACGTTTAGATAGAATTCAAGGTTTGGGCCTACAAAAGAAGAAACGGCGATTAATTTAAATGAGCTGTTATGATAATGAATAATGAAAAAATAAATGAAAGAAGAAATCTTGGATCTATTCAATAAGAAAAAGATGGATAAGGAGTGGTCTTTTGTAGAATATAAGCCCTCGGATACAGGCAAATGGACCCATGACTACCATCGATACCCCTGCTAAATTCATCCCCCAGTTGGTTGAAAAGTTAATTGATGAGTATGTATCTGAAAAAGTCGCACATATAAATGACCCTTTTTACGGCTGTGGAACTACCATTGTCACCGCAATATCAAGAGGGTTTAAGGCAAGTGGTACGGATATTAATAAAATAGCATATTTAATAACTAAGGTAAAATCGACACCAATGGGGGCATGAAATGGCTTATCACATATTTCTAACAGGGGAAAATAATTTTAGAACATGTGTTGAGAAAGGGGTTTATGGGGGTGTTCAGAGTAGTGGATCTGTTAGGTCTGGACCAATGAACGCTGATGTAATCTCTGGTTTTTGGGGAATTAAGCCAGATGATTTTGTTTTCTTTTATGTTAAAAACAGAGGCATATACGGCTTATGGAGAGTTAATAAAAGACCTTTTTATGATAAAACAGACATCTGGCATAACCCAAGCCAAGCATATCCTTACAGAGTTTGCCTGGAGCCAGCCCTGAGAGAATTTGCTAAACCCGTAGATTTAAGTGACATATTAGATCTGCGAGATAAGGGAAAGATTTGGACTTTTGATCTGGGAATTATGGCAAAGAAAAATCATTTTTCCATTACTACCGCAGAAGGAAAGGAAATAATACGACTTTTATTGAGGAATAATCCAGTATATAACCCGCCTTATAAGCTCCCCGATCCTTATTTTACTCTCAATCCTAAACCATTGCCATTGATTTTGGAGTGCAATAATCAAGGTCACCTTAGATATGAGGGATATCTCAATGCATGGTTTATGAAATCTTTTACTGAGGGCAAGCTCAAAGAAATCATAGGTGATTACGATGATTTCATAAATTACGTTCCAACCTCATTCAACAAAGTAATGGATATTTTTCTTACACATGTAACTACGATAGATTCTTTGAAGATACTTTACAAATTTACCTGCATGGAACTGAAG
Organism: Methanocellales archaeon; assembly: GCA_028715985.1. Classification (NCBI taxonomy): domain Archaea; kingdom Methanobacteriati; phylum Methanobacteriota; class Methanomicrobia; order Methanocellales; species Methanocellales archaeon. Next base: position 128,132 of record JAQUQR010000002.1, on the reverse strand, counting down.
ACGGGAAAAGTCTCAGAGGCGGATCTTAACCAAATTATCAAGTATGAAAATTGGTTGATTAGAAAACTTGCGGATGGGGATTCTGGGATGGTACAAAGTATTCTTGTTGGCTTTGATTTTGACAAAGAAGTTTTACAGTACCGAGATAAAAGAAAAAGCATTGAGGAAAAAACGGTGAGACTAATTCAATATAGGGTAGACGAAGAAAACATTTTTTTAAAGGAAATATAACTAAAAAGAGATTTAAAGTGTCAAAATATAAATGTAAAAGTTGCGGATACCGAGGGGAAGAGCTGATTTATCAGTTCAATAGCTATGGATATTGTATAGCCTCAAATGAGGAGGATCCTGGGTATCTCGGAGATGATCCTGCTTGGGTCAAAGACAAAGGCTACGGATCCGCTTATATAGATACGCCAGTTGGCTGCCCTAAATGTCATGCTTGGGGCACCCATAACTTCGAAATAATTTCATAAACTCATGTTTGGCATGAGAGAGCAAGAAACTTCATTTTTATCTTCGTGGATTTAAGTATTTGTTAATAATGAGTAAAACCAAGAGATAGGATAGATAAGATGGTGAAGAAATTGCCGCATCGCTTGCTTAATTAACGTAGCACATATACTACTGAGAATCACAACCTCTTTTATCTACAAAAAGTTATACACAATACTCACACTTTGAAATGAAAAATCATCACAAGATTTTAATCGGTATATTGGCACTTGTAACCTTAGCAGTTTTAATTATTGGGTGCATCAGCGATCAACCCCCAGAAGTCTCCAAACAAAACCAGGTCTGTATAAAAGGTACTTGCTTCTATGTTGAACTGGCCACAACTCCTGACGAACGAGCTCGTGGTTTAATGTTCAGAGAACATCTTGATCCAGACAAAGGCATGCTTTTCATCTTTGAAGAAGAAGGAGTGCACCCCTTCTGGATGAAGAATACCCTGATCCCCCTGGACATAATCTGGATCAGTGAAGACAAAGAGGTTGTTTTTATCAGCAAGAACACTCAACCTTGCGAAGCGGATATTTGTCCCAGCATAAACCCTGATAAAAAGGCAAAATATGTCCTGGAAGTAAACGGGGGTGTTTCAGATAAGATTGGGCTGAGAGTGGGTGATAAAGCATTGATATTTTGCAATTATTAAACGGAACGACCCCTGATAATTGAACAAAATAAATCATTAAGTGCTCAAACAAACCCTAAAATACACCATCATGCATCTTAGTTTTGCCATGTCAGAAGAGCGCAAACCCTTGGTACTAAAAGTAGACTCCGAAGAGCCAGAAATAGGTAAAATTCGTATCGCTGCGGACGTAATCAGGAATGGAGGCTTGGTTGCCTTTCCTACCGAGACGGTGTACGGTCTTGGAGCGGATGCTCTCAACGCGGAAGCGGTTGCCAGCATATTCAGGGCCAAAAACCGACCAGTGGACAACCCCCTTATAGTGCATGTTGCTGACAGGGAAGAGGTTTACAAGCTGATGAAAGACATTCCAGTGAAGGCAGAGGAGTTAATGGACTTTTTTTGGCCTGGTCCGTTGACGCTTGTCCTAAAAAAATCTGAGATCGTGCCCTATGTGACCACCGGCGGCTTAGAGACGGTAGCCCTAAGAATGCCTGATCACCGGGTGCCCCTTGCCCTCATAGCTGAATCTGGAATGCCAATTGCAGCACCAAGTGCCAATCCTGCTGGAAAGCCCAGCCCAACCAATGCAAGACATGTTATGGAGGACTTAGGGGCTAAGGTGGATATAATACTTGATGGGGGTCCAACGAGGGTGGGGGTGGAATCCACAGTTCTTGATCTGACCGCTTCTAAGCCAAGGATATTAAGACCTGGGGGCATCACCGCTGAAGAGCTAGTGGATGTGTTGGGAGATGCTGATCTAGCTGGGATAAAAATGGAAGTGGAGGTTGCCCTATCTCCGGGAATGAAACACAAGCATTATGCACCCAGCTCAGATATGATCGTGGTAGAGGGGGAGGATTTTGACATCCTCACAAGAAAGGTTCAGGAACTCGCAGATGAGCACAGGCGGAAGGGAAAAAGAGTGGGAATAATGGCAATGAGCGAAAGCCCCAGATACGATGCAGACATCGTTAAAGTTGCCGGTAGCAGGGCTGATCTGAGGACGGTTGCTAGAAATTTGTTTGAAATTCTCAGGGGTTTCGATGAGGCAAAAGTTGACATGATCATCGTGGAAGGCGTGGAAACAAAGGGCATTGGGCTAGCTATAATGGATAGGTTGGAGAGGGCAGCAGGTTATAGGGTCCTCAGAGTTTGAGGATGTCACTTTCGTTGAAAAGTTTTTTTTGTTCTATTTTTTTATAATCTGCTAAATACCCCAAAAGTACCCGTCAACCGTCTCTATGGCGCGTGCAATCAGTTCTGCACATCGATCTAGGTCTTTTAGGCTTATCACCTCGACTGGCGAGTGGATATATCTTGCTGGTAGGCTTATCGTTCCGGAAGGGATGCCTGCCTTTGTTAGCTGAATTGCAGTCGCATCTGTCGTTCCTCCGCTGGATACTTCTAACTGATACGGAATTTTGTTGCTCTCAGCTGTCCTTTTAAGCCATTTTAGCACAGGTTCGGATGTAATGAGTCCGCGCCCGGACCCATCCAAGACCGTTATTGAAGGCCCTTTGCCAATTTCTATGGAAGAATCTTTTTTCTCTATGCCGGGGTTATCTCCGGCAATGGCGACATCAGTTGCAATCGCAACGTCTGGTCCCAATCCAAAGGCAGATGTCTTCGCGCCCTTTAATCCAACCTCCTCTTGAACGGTCCCGACTGCATGCACTGTCACCCTACCATCTGTTCGCTTTAGGGCTTCAATCAACATCACCAGCCCTACCCTATCGTCGAAAGCTTTGCCAGTAACCATATCATTTGCCAGCGGTCGGAACTCCCTGTCCATGGTGATCGATGTGCCCTCCATTATGCCCAATTTTTTTGCATCCTTTTTACTCGTCGCCCCGACATCGATGAACATGTCCTCTGCATTGACTACCTTTTTCTTATCCTCCTCTTTCATAACATGGGGCGGCTTTGATCCTATGACGCCTGTTATCATCCCTTTTTCTGTGTGAAGTATGACGCGTTGGTTGAGCAAGGTCTGATCAAACCAGCCGCCAACCTTGACAAATTTGATAAAGCCCTCATCATCCACATATTTGACCATCAAGCCTATCTCATCCATGTGGGCAGCAAGCATGATAGATGGCGCTGCACCTTTCTTAGTAGCAATGAGATTTCCAAGTTTATCCGTCCTGATCTCATCGACATATGGATGGATCTCCTCCTCAACGATGGTCCTGATATTTCCCTCATACCCAGAGGTGCCATGAGCATTTGACAGTTTTTCCAACAAATCTTTTATTTCCTTCATGCTATCACTCCAAGGTCGCATGTTTTAGTTTGAGATCCCCTTCTCCCTTCTTGGTGATTTCCATCAAAGCAGCGATGATTCCATCCAAAAAGACCATGGAAGTGATCTCAAATAACGTACCTAGGGGTGCCAATGATCTATGCGCCCCCCTTACTTGTCTTTCTAGGTAGTCCATATCATCCGTCTTGACCCTTTTCCCTAATGTGATCAATATATCGGCATAACTTGCCGCTGTTGAATTGGGGTTTGATGTGACCAAAATAATCTTCGCTCCTAGGTCCTTTCCAATTTGGGCTAAGTCGACCACGGATTGGGTTTCACCTGAACCAGAGATGACCACCAAGAGGTCGCCTTTTTCCACAGAGGGGGTTATGGTCTCCCCCACCACGAACACACGAAATCCCAGATGCATCAGCCTCATTGCGAATGCTTTGCCAACCAAGCCTGAGCGACCGACGCCCAGCAAAAAGATCTTTTTTGCGCTGAGAAGTTGATCGATCACCTCTTTTATTGTGTCATCTTTTAAATCCTCAGCTGCATCAATGATATGGGTACTCATCATCTTCATCGCTGACCTGACTGTGCTCTGATTTTCATCCTTTGATTTTGGCATTAATGACCTCCTTCATCTTCAAGGCATCCACCTCTAATAAAGGTGATTCACAAATCACCGTGGCATCGTAGCTCCCTTCTATTAAAGCCTCTGCTAGGGGTTCAAAGTTTGGCTCGTCATCCACAGGTATGTGTTTTCTCTCATTTCCATCCTCATATTCCACTCCGCTAAAATGGATGTGGAACTCATCATGATCAAATCTACTAAGCACTCCCTCGAAATCACTTTTGCTTTTTAACGAGCCGTTACCCCTGGCGTGGATGTGGCCGAAATCCAGCACTGGTTTTGTTCCTTCAACCTCAGATGTGATCTTGATGATCTCATCAAGGGTGCCAAACTGACTTTTCCGCCCGGCTGTCTCAATGCCAAGAAGTACTTTCTTTTCTATTTTGTCCTTGATCTCCTCACAAGCGCTCTTTACCAATTCAAACGTGTTTTCTTTTTTCGAATAATATCCCGGATGGAGAACCACTATATTCGCATTCATCTCGATAGCCCTTAGAGCGGAATTAATGATGAATTTTTTGCTTTTTTCGATGGTCTCTTTGCTCCCAGCGAGGTTAACATAATAGGGTGCATGTACTGAAAGTTTGATACCCACCTCTTTTGCAGTTTCACCAACTCTCTTTGCAGCCTCGCTATCCATAAAAATGCCCCTGACGAACTGAATCTCCATGGCATCCAATTTGATCTCAGCAAGATATCTGATGCCAGCATCTATTCCTTTTCCCTTTTTAGCCCGGGGGATTCCAGCTATACCCATCTGAATCATCTTTGAATTCCGTCCTCTTGAGATGCCAACCAATTACATTATCGTTTAGTTCTGTGAATAATAACATTATCTTAGTGGAGTTGCCGTTCCAGAGAAAACTTTTTTGAACATTCCCCTCCCTTAGTTCCTCGAGAATGGATTCAGTAAAGCATTCCAGGGCATCTTTTCTTGAAAGTGGCACGTTGAACACAACTCTATATTTCTCCTTTGTCCTTGCATATGAGATTAGGATATAACCCCTGCTCTCGTATTTTTCGATGGCATCGAAGTCACAGATGACTTCACTTTCATATTCGATGGAAGAGTCGACTTTTGATATACTGGATAGGATTCCTATGATCAGGTCTTCCGTTGCTTTTTTACCGAGCCAGAGTGAGATCTTTCCTTGGGTACAGGCCAAGGTGACCTCATCTCTACCCATCTCGACAAGGTTCAATTTGGATATGTCAGAGCGATCATCTATCCAGCTTTGTCTTTTGCTCTGCAATTTCATCGCCCTCAATTATCCGGAACAACGGCTTCACATCCCTTACAGGCTGAGATTCGATAGGATTCTTGGCAGATTGCAATCGCTGTTCATGTACGGAGCTTTCATAACCCAGCATACTCCAAAGTCTCTGTGCAGAGAAGGGTAGGAACGGAGCCATCAAGATTGCCAAGGCTTTTATGATGCAAGCGCTTAAATGAAGCGTTGTTTTGCTCATCGCCTTATCTTTCCAAGGCTCCTTTTCATTGAAATATTGGTTGCCAAATGAGGCAAGCTTCATGACCCTTGCTATGGCCTTCTTAAACTCGCAATTCTGAAGGAAGTTGTCGGTAACATCCACCGCTAGCTCGATCTCTTTTAGCACAGAAAGGTCTTTTTCATCGAGATCATAAGGCTCTGGAATGATTCCATCGTGGAATTTTTCAATAAATGATAGTACTCTGTGCGCAAAGTTACCAAATGTGGACACAAGTTCTTCGTTATTTCTGCGTTGAAATTCATCCCAAGTAAAATTCGCATCCTTGGATTCCGGCATATTGATGGAAAGATAGTATCGCAGTGGGTCTGGATCGAAATGCTCTAGGTATTCGTCTAACCAGACGGCGTAGTTCTTGCTCGTCGAAAATTTATCCCCTTCTAGATTGAGGAACTCGTTGCCTATGACATTTGTGGGGATGTTCAGTCCTTCGTAGCCTAACAACATGGCAGGCCATATAATGGTATGGAAAGGTATGTTATCCTTTCCAATGAAATAATAAGTTTCCGTATCCGGATCCTCCCACCAAACCCTCCATGCGTCTGATTTGCCTTGTTCAGCAAAGTATTGTTTTGTCGCTGAGATATATCCAATGACAGCCTCAAACCAGACATAGATGACTTTGTCCTCTTCACCCTTGATAGGGACCGGGACCCCCCATTTGAGGTCACGAGTTATGGGCCTGTCCTCTACTCCCTCTTTCAGCCAATTGATCGTAAATTTATAGACATTCGGTCTCCAAAGATCTTTCTTGGTCTTTATCCAACTCAGCAGCCTATCCTGAAATGCAGTTAATCGAAAGAAGTAATGCCTGGTCTCACGCATCTCTGGCGTAGTACCACAACTCTTGCAATAGGGATTGATCAATTCCGTGGTGTCAAGAGTCCTACCACACGCATCGCATTGATCCCCTCTGGCACCCTCTGAGCCACACTTGGGGCACTTGCCCTCCACATATCTGTCTGGTAAGGACTTGTTGCACTTGGGGCAATATAGCATATCCATGGCCTTTTCGTAGATAAAGTCATGCTCAAGCAATTTAAGAAAGAAATCCTGGGCCGTTTCACGATGGTTCCTGGTCGTCGTCCTAGTGAATAGATCATATGAACAGCCCACATCATATAGAGAACGCTTGATTCTCTCATGATAATTATCAACTATCCCTTTGGGAGAACGCCCCTCTACCTCTGCACGCATGGATATGGGTGTTCCATGCTCGTCCGTCCCGGAAACCATCCGTGTTTCGTTTCCCATCATCCGGTTATACCTGGCAAAGATATCCGCCGGCAGACACGAACCTGCTAAGTGTCCCAAGTGCAAAGGTCCGTTTGCATAGGGCCATGCTGTCGTTACCAGTACTCTCTTACCCATACAACATTCCTTTTGTGCTTGGGGCGCTTTTTCCTCGTTGGTCGATTCTCGTGGCTTCATTTAGTGCCAACGCCAAGGATTTGAATAATGCCTCTCCCTTGTGGTGGTCGTTTTCCCCCTCAACTCGCACATTTATGTTTATGCTCGCATTACTGACAAATGCCTCTAAGAAGTGTTTAATCATCTCTGTGCTGGTATCCCCTATTTTCTCTGCCGAAAATTTAGCATTGAACACCAGATAGCCTCTACCGCTTAGGTCAATTGCAACTATTGCCAAAGAGTCGTCCATTGGAACGATTGCATGTCCAAATCTGTATATAACCTCTTTCTCGATCAGGGACTTTTTTAAAGCATGGCCCAACACTATGCCAACATCCTCTATTATATGGTGCTCGTCATCCCCTGATGCTGTGAGGTTAAGGTCAAATTTTCCATGAACGGCAAAGCTTGAAAGCAAGTGATCGAAAAATTTTAGGCCTGTGCTTATGTTGCATTCCCCTTTTCCATCTATGTTTAGATCGACTTTGATGTCAGTCTCCTTCGTCTTTCTTTCTACCTTGGTTCTTCTCATTTTGTCACCTTCATTGCCTCCTTTAGCGTTAAATTACCCTTATAAAGTGCTGTTCCAATCACTGCGCCAACAGCACTGGTGTTTTTAATTTCAATCAGATCCTCAATAGATGAGATGCCCCCAGATGCGATTACGGGGATATCTACCACCTCAACTAACTCCTTGATCGGCGCCGGGTTCACGCCTTGCAATAGCCCTTCTACATCTATGTTTGTAAATAAGATGAATCCTGCGCCAAGTTTTTGGAACCTTAGGCCTACCTCCGTTGATTTGAGACCAGAGCCTTTTTTCCAACCCTCGACCATGACCTCACCACTCTTCGCATCCAATGAGACCATGATGCGTTCACTACCATATTCACTTGCCAATTTTTGCACGAGAGAGCCATCCTCTATTGCGGCAGTCCCCAATATTATCCTATCAGCACCGATGTCAAGTAGGGCTCTTGCAGAGTCGTATGATCGGATGCCCCCACCAACTTGGATCTTTGCAGGACATCGTTCTATTATCTGTTCAATCAAGGGTGCATTTCTTCTTTTTCCTTCGAAAGCACCATCCAGGTCTATCAGGTGCAGTGTCTTGGCACCCTCATCGACCCATTGCATGGCCATTCCGATGGGATCGTTGCCACTCCAAGAAACGTTGCTGGGCACGCCTTGTACGAGTTGAACGCACTTCCCATCCTTTATGTCCACTGCAGGAATCACTTCAAATTTCACCTTATCCTCTCTTTACTTTATTGTAACCCTTTTGTTATTGTAACCATTTTATCATAGATTATCTTTTTGATAGGATAAGATTTTTAATGTACTTTAGAGTTATATCCAACGGAATGGTTGAAATAGCAATGATATGGGACTATATACAATACATAGAGGCATTGGTTATTCTCCTCTTGACCCTTGTTGTAGCAAGGGTGGTCATGCGTTTTTTCGAAAAATATCTGGAGAAATTTGCAGCTAGAACGAAGATTAAAGGGGTAGATGTTATAATAAAAACGATAAAAGGGCCTCTTTATATACTCATACTTCTTCTTGGTATTCATCTTGCTTTAATCATTGTAAAATTTCCGTTTTTAGCTCAAATTGGACTTGTATTTAAGATAATAGGTGCTATACTTGGCACTTGGGTTATCTATAATATTGTTCCAGCCTTGATGCAGGAATATGGACGTTCTCTGGCAAAGAGGACCAAGACCAGTATTGACCAGGTTGTCATCCCTGTCTTGGAGAGAATAGTAAAAGTATTTCTCTTAATCGTAGGCATCCTGCTAATCCTGAATATTTTGAAAATAAACATAACACCGCTGTTAGCTGGGATGGGTATCGCTGGTTTAGCAATTGCATTGGCATTGCAAGATACTCTCTCAAACATGTTTTCTGGATTTTATATGATGCTCGACCACCCATTCAAACTTGGAGACAGAATCATGTTGGGCGCGGAAGAGCTTTATGAAGTCAGGGATGTTGGCATGCGAAGTACTCGATTGTATGACATCATCAATCACACAATAGTAACCATACCTAATTCAGAACTCTCAAAGATGAAGCTGACCAATCTCGTCGAACCAGATCGCAGATTAAAGGTTCGTATACCCATCGGGGTTGCATATGGGTCAGACATGGCTAAGGTACGAAGAGTTCTTTTGGAGATAGCAAAAGAGGCACCAGATGTCTTGGACGACCCAGAACCAAAAGTTATCTTCAATGAGTTTGATGATTTTTCGCTTAATTTAATCTTAATCGTATGGATAGAAGATGTAACGAAGAAGGTAGATGTTATAGATCACATAAACTCCAGGATAAAGGAGAGATTCGAGGAGGAAAACATAGAGATACCCTTCCCCATCAGGACGCTTTATATGAAAAGGGGCAAATAAAGAAAAAACTATCTCCAGTGACTTTTTTGAAGTGGGATTCGAACACTTCTTTATCCTGGGGTAGAAAGAGAGAACCGTTGCCATTCCAGCTCACTTAAAAGTTTGAGATTAAGTTATTTTAAGCTAATTGCAGAGTTCAGACATTTCGAAGGTCTGGTAAATTTCTGGAGGGGTGCTTTAGATCGATTTATGGTCTATGGTTTATTATTTCGGCTCGTATAACACTTTTCTACTCGTATAACACTCTGGCTACAGAAGTAACCGTTGACAAATATAACGGTTTAAAATAGTTGTTTATTGATGTTGGGGGAATCTTCAACGAAAGTACTAAATATGATCTGAGAGATAAAATAAGGGAATATAAATCGAAATAATTTTTGAGAATAACGATCTAGGAGAAGAGTTTATGCAAGCCTCTAAGAAAGTCGGAGCAGTACTTGTCGTTGGTGGTGGGATAGCAGGTATACAGGCATCTCTTGATCTGGCAGATTCTGGCTTCAAAGTGTACCTGCTGGAGAAGTCCCCCTCTATCGGAGGAGTCATGGCACAACTCGACAAGACCTTCCCAACCGGCGATTGCTCAATATGCATTTTATCCCCTAAACTCGTGAATGTGGGAACACATCCAAACATCGAACTCATAACAAATGCTGATCTGACTGAAGTTTCCGGCAAGGCAGGAGACTTTAAGGTAAAGATACTCAAGAAACCCAGGTACGTGGACGAGGAAAAGTGCACCGGCTGTGGTGATTGTGTTTCTGCCTGCCCCTACATCAATCTTCCAGACGAGTTTGATATGGCCCTCCGCTCAAGGGGCAATATATTTATCCCGTTTCTCCAGGCTGTGCCCAGAGTCGTTATGGTGGACAGGGAGCACTGCGTCAAATGTGGAAACTGCGTAGCGGTGTGCGACGCAGGAGCCATCGATCTCTATCAAAAACCAGAGGAAATCGAGATTCACGTGGGCGCCATCATCGTTGCTTGTGGATTCGATTCCTTTGATCCCTCTGGGATAAAGGAATACGGCTATGGCAGATATAAAAACGTCATCACTGCCTTGGAGTACGAGCGCTTGGTTTGTGCTTCAGGTCCCACAGGCGGCCATCTCGACAGACCCTCTGATAAGAAGACTACGAATAGCATCGCCTTCATCCAGTGCGTCGGCTCGAGAGATGTGAAGAACAATCCCTATTGCTCCTCGGTATGTTGCACCTATGCAGTTAAAGAGGCGATAATAACAAAGGAACACAATCCTGCCATAGATGTAAATATCTTCTACATTGACATTCGAACTCATGGAAAGGGATTCGAAGAATATTACAATAGGGCAAAGGAAGAATATGGGGTAAGGTTCACGCGATGCAGGCCGTCTTCAGTAGAAGAGACCGATTCGGAAAAAATGTTGATCAAGTATGAAGATGAGGATGGAAAGCTAATAGGGGAGGAGTTCGACCTCGTGGTGCTCTCGGTCGGGCTCATGCCACCCAAGGAACCCAAAGAACTCAGTGAAAAGCTTGGAATAGAGCTAAACCAATATGGTTTCTGTTCAACCAGCGAGTACTCACCAGTGGAAACCTCTAGGCAAGGAATATATGTGTGTGGCGCTTTTGCCTCCCCCAAAGACATTCCAGAGAGCGTAGCCCAAGCATCTGGTGCTGCCTCCAAGGCATCAGGCCTTCTGTCCTCTGAAAGGGGGACGCTGGTAGTAGGAAAGTCATACCCTCCCGAAAAAGATGTCTTGGGTGAAGATCCAAGAATTGGCGTTTTCATATGCAACTGTGGAGTAAACATCGGCGGCGTAGTGGACATACCAAGGGTTGTGGAATATGCCAAATCACTGCCAAACGTGGCGTATGTGGAAGAGGACCCCTACACCTGCTCTAGGGATGCTCAAGATAGGATAAAAGGTGCCATAGAAGAGCATGACTTAAATAGGGTGGTTGTGGCTTCTTGCACTCCCAGAACCCATGAATCACTCTTCAGGAGCACGATAAGGGAAGCCGGGTTAAATCCCTATCTTTTTGAGATGGCGAATATCAGGGATCAATGCTCATGGGTACACCAACATGAAAAAGAAGAAGCAACGGAGAAGACTAAAGACCTGGTCAGGATGATCGTTGCGAAGGCAAGACTACTTGAGCCGCTAGAAAGAATATTTGTGGATGTAAACCCCTCTGGACTGGTAATCGGCGGCGGCATAGCAGGAATGACCGCTGCCCTCGAATTGGCTAATCAAGGCTATGAGGTGCACTTGATAGAGAAGGAGAAGGAACTCGGTGGCAATCTGCGCAGACTATACTATAGCTTGGGTGGTGTAAGCCCCAAGGAACATGTGAATGAGCTTATCGATGAGGTTATGAAGAACTCAAAAATACATGTTTACACGGGCACAAACATAGTGGACGTTGGGGGTTATGTTGGAAACTTTCTGGTTAAAATAAATCAAGATGGCGATGAAAAAGATCTGGCGAGTGGAGTGATCATCATAGCTACTGGCGGAGTTGAATACAAGCCAGAGGAGTATCTATACGGCGAGGATGACCGAGTGCTTACACAACTTGAGCTGGAGGAAAAGCTGGCTAACAATGAGTTAAAGGCTAAGACGATTGTGATGATTCAGTGTGTCGGCTCCAGAAACGAAGAGAGACCCTATTGTAGTCGAGTCTGCTGCTATGATGCGATCAAGAATGCGCTGAAGATCAAAGAAAAGAGCCCAGATGCAAACGTCTACGTATTATATAGGGACATAAGAACCCCCGGATTCACAGAAGATTACTATCGAAAGGCAAGAGAAGAGGGCATCATATTTCTTCGCTATGATGAAAAAGAGAAACCAGAGGTTATCCTGGAGGACGGAGTCCTGAAAGTATTGGTGGTCGATCGCACCTTGGGGAGAAAATTCTTGATCAAGCCGGATCTCTTGGTACTGAGTGCTGCAGTACTCCCTCATCCTGGCAATAAGGAACTATCAGAAATGCTAAAAGTCCCTCTTAGGGGAGATGGCTTCTTCTTAGAGGCGCACGTTAAGCTGCGGCCAATCGACTTCTCAAATGACGGAATCTTCTTGTGCGGCTTGGCTCATTCGCCCAAGTCCATAGACGAAACCCTCTCGCAGGCCAGTGCAGCTGCATCCAGAGCAGCCACGATACTGTCTAAAGAGCGTGTAGAGGCAGAGGGAGCTGTCATTAGCGTTGATGAAATCCTATGTAGGGGCTGCGGTAGGTGCGAGGAGGTATGTGAGTATAATGCCCTAGAGCTAAAAGAAATCGAGCCAGGAAGGTTAGTAGCGCAGGTAAAAAAGGTTCTCTGCAAGGGATGCGGCACCTGCTCTGTTGCGTGTCCAAGTGGCGCCATAACTCTCAAGCATTTCACAGACAAACAAATCATCGCGATGATAGATGCAATGGCAGGGATATTCTGATGGATCCAAAAATCGTGGCTTTTTGCTGCAACTGGTGCTCCTATGCAGGTGCAGACCTGGCTGGTGTTTCCCGCATGCAATATCCGCCCAATGTGCGCATCATCAAGGTCATGTGCTCTGGTAGGGTGGAGCCCAGCTTTGTACTCAGGGCATTCGAAGGCGGCATAGATGGAGTTTTAATCACGGGGTGCCACATAGGCGACTGTCATTATATCTCTGGAAATCTTAGAGCAGAAGATAGGGTAAAAATGACCAAGGAACTCCTGAAGACATTGGGTCTGGAAGAGGAGAGGCTACGCTTGGAATGGATCTCTGCGTCAGAGGGAGAAAAATTTGCCAGTGTCATAAAAGAATTCGTGGAAGACTTGAAAAGTATGGGGCCAAATCCGCTGGGGAGGGGGGTGGCATCATGTCCTTAGAGAATATAGTCAAGGAGACCAAGGCTTATTATTGTCTTGAATGTGGAAAGTGTACTGGTAGCTGCCCCATATCGAGAGTGAACAAGGATTATTCTCCCAGGCTTACCGTTGAGAAGGCTCTGCTCGGCTTTGACAAAGAGCTACTGGCAGATGGGGGCATCTGGTCTTGCATGACCTGTAACCTCTGTAATGATAGATGCCCCTCTGATGTGGACTACACAAGGTTCATCAGATATGCCAGAGCAGAGGCACTAAAGACAGGTTATACGGGTAACTGCACCCATGGTGGTGTTCTATTGTCCTTGATGCGGATTATGGGGAATCCAAATCTCAAACAGGATAGGTTGGGGTGGGTCTCTGATGACCTGGAAATTTCTGAAAAGGGGGATATTCTCTATTTCACAGGATGTCTGCCCTACTTTGAAACCATCTTCAGAGACATCGGCGTGAACAGTCTAGACATCGCCAGAAGCACGGTTAAAATACTTAACAGCCTTGGCATAAAGCCAGTTGTAATGCCTGATGAGAGATGCTGTGGACACGATCTGCTCTGGACTGGCGATGTGGAGAACTTTGAAAAAATTGCCAGGATTAACGTAGGTCTTATAAAGGAAACTGGTGCAAAAAAAGTGATATTCTCGTGTCCGGAGTGCTACAGGACTTTTAAACAGGACTATTCAGAGTACGTGGACATGGATTTCGAGCTAGCTCACATCTCAGAATTTCTCGCAGAAAAGATCGACGAAGGAAAAATAGCTTTTGGAAGGTTGGAGGAGGACGTGACCTATCAGGATCCCTGCAGACTTGGAAGACATCTGGGAGTCTATGATCCGCCCAGGGAGGTCATATGCAGCATTCCTGGTATAGGACTGATCGAGATGGAGCACTCACGAGAGCGCTCGATATGCTGTGGTACGAGCACTTGGACCAATTGCGATAGGTTTTCAGAGCAAATACAGAAGGAAAGACTGAAAGAGGCAAAAGCAGCTGCTGAAACCCTGATAACAGCATGCCCGAAGTGTCAGATCCATCTGAGTTGTGCAATGAAAGGTAAAACCCCCACCGACGAGGTTAAGATCAAAGACTTCTCTGTTCTGGTTGCCTCTGCGTTGGGTTTGGGAGAAGGGGGTGACCCTTAATGGTAGATGACGTTCTTGTTATCGGTGGTGGAGTGGCAGGCATCCAAGCAGCAATAGATCTGGCTGAGAGGGGTTTAAAGGTTTACTTGGTTGAGAGATTTCCAAGCATAGGGGGCAAAATGGCACAGCTCGACAAGACCTTCCCAACCGGCGACTGCTCGATATGCATATTGGCTCCAAAGATGATGGAGTGTTTCTCTCACGAAAACATCGATGTGCTCACTTATGCAGAAGTGACGGGCGTTTCCGGCAAGGCAGGAGACTTTAAGGTAAAGATACTCAAGAAACCCAGGTACGTGGACGAGGAAAAGTGCACCGGCTGTGGTGATTGTGTTTCTGCCTGCCCCTACATCAATCTTCCAGACGAGTTTGATATGGCCCTCCGCTCAAGGGGCAATATATTTATCCCGTTTCTCCAGGCTGTGCCCAGAGTCGTTATGGTGGACAGGGAGCACTGCGTCAAATGTGGAAACTGCGTAGCGGTGTGCGACGCAGGAGCCATCGATCTCTATCAAAAACCAGAGGAAATCGAGATTCACGTGGGCGCCATCATCGTTGCTTGTGGATTCGATTCCTTTGATCCCTCTGGGATAAAGGAATACGGCTATGGCAGATATAAAAACGTCATCACTGCCTTGGAGTACGAGCGCTTGGTTTGTGCTTCAGGTCCCACAGGCGGCCATCTCGACAGACCCTCTGATAAGAAGACTACGAATAGCATCGCCTTCATCCAGTGCGTCGGCTCGAGAGATGTGAAGAACAATCCCTATTGCTCCTCGGTATGTTGCATGCACGCCACAAAGGAGGCAATACTGGCGAAGGAACATTATCCGGACATGGAGACTTATATTTTTTATACAGATATGAGGGCTTTTGGAAAAGGGTTCCAAGAATACGTAGACAGAGCTAAAAATGAGTATGAAGTACGCTACATCAGGAGCAAGCCGGGAGAGATAACAGAGGATAAGGAGACGAAGAATCCTGTGATATGGTACGACGACACGGTAACAAGGCAGGTAAAAAGGCTTGAAGTAGGTTTGGTCGTGCTTTGTACAGCTTTGGTGCCAAGTAAAGGGGTAAAAGAGCTTGCATCCATCTTAGGAGTTGAGCTAGACAAAAACAGATTTTTCAAGATTGCAGATCCACTATATGCTCCACTGGATTCTAGCAGGGAGGGAATTCTAGTGTGTGGATACTGCCAGGGACCAAAGGATATTCCAGAAGCCGTTACACAGGCGAAAGGGGCAGCTGCTAGGGCTGCTGAGGTTTTGGCGTGCTTGGGGGCGTAGCGTAGTTATGAGAGAGAAAGAAATAAGAATAGGCGTTTTCGTCTGTCATTGTGGCACAAATATTGGCGGCTCAGTAGACGTTCCAGCAGTTGTTGAATATGCCAAACATCTTCCTAACGTCGTCCATGCGGAAAGAAACCTGTATACCTGTGCAGATGATGGGCTGACGGCCATAAAAAATGCCATAAAAGAGCATAAGCTCAACAGGGTTATCGTAGCATCCTGCACTCCTAGGACCCACGAGCCCCTGTTCAGGTCTACCTGCGAGGAAGCGGGGCTGAACAAATACCTGTTTGAGTTCGTTAACATAAGGGAGCACTGCTCTTGGGTTCACATGAAGGACCCAGAAGGAGCAACTGAAAAAACAAAAGAACTCGTAAGAATGGGGGTTGCAAGGGCCACTCTCTTGGAGCCCCAAGAAGAGATGAGGATAGATGTTGAACCGTCTGCCATGGTAATCGGAGGCGGCATAGCAGGGATGACCGCAGCCAAAACTCTTGCCAATCAGGGCTTCGATGTATATCTCGTTGAAAAAGAGGCAGTTCTGGGAGGTATGCTGAGAAATCTCTATAGGTTGTTCCCCACAGGAGAAGATTCTCTTGAAAGTCTCCAACCCAGCATAGCGGCTGTGGAGGAACACAAGAAAATTAAGATATTCTCCTCCTGCGAACTGAAAGAGGTGAAGGGCTACATAGGTAACTTTGATGTAACTCTGCTCAGAGAGGGTGAGGAGGTCAGTTTTAAGGTAGGTACCATAATAGTTGCCACAGGTGCCATGGAATTTGAGCCGAAGGGCTATTATGGCTATGGAACATATGATCACGTGATAACTCAGATGCAGTTGGAGAAATTATTGAAAGAGGGGCAACTCAAAAAATCTGATAGCGTAGTCATGATTCAGTGCGTGGGTGCAAAAGGTGAGGGAGTATCCTATTGCTCCAGAATCTGCTGTATGGTGGCCATTAAGAATGCGATGCTGATTAAAGAGATTAATCCAGATGTAAATATCCAGATCCTCCACAACGATATTCAGGCCTATGGGGCTGAATATGAGGAATTATACAGCAAGGCAAGAGAAATGGGCGTAAGATTCATAAAGTACACGCCTGAGAGCCCACCCAGTGTCACGATGGAAGGAGACAAACTAAAAGTTGAAGTCTATAATGAATTATTTGGAGAACAGCTCATGTTGGGTGCTGATCTGGTGGTCTTGTCTACTCCACTGGTGCAACATCAGGGCGGAGTAGGGGTCTCAAAGCTGCTACGCGTTCCGCTGGGTAAGGATAAGTTCTTCTTTGAGGCACACGTGAAACTTCGACCCGTAGATTTTGCGACTGATGGCATATTTCTCTGCGGAACAGCGCACGGACCTGCCGAAGTGGCTGAAAGCGTTTCACAAGCTTTGGCAGCTGCATCCGGAGCGGGCATCCCCTTGTCCAGAGGGTTTGTGCAAATTGAGGCAATATCAGTCAAGGTCGACCCAGAGGCGTGTGTTGGATGCGGCTTCTGCGTGGAGATGTGCCCCTATCAGGCGTTGAGTATGGTGAATGGCAAGTTAGAGGTAATAGAGGCGCTATGTAAGGGATGCGGTACCTGTGTAGCTACCTGCCCCACCGGGGCATTGGAGCAAAGACATTACCAGAGCAATCAGATCATCTCTCAAATAAAAAGCATATTTCATCCGGTGGTAGAATGAAAGAATTCGATCCAAAAATCGTGGCTTTTTGCTGCAACTGGTGCTCCTATGCAGGTGCAGATCTGGCTGGTGTTTCCCGCATGCAATATCCGCCCAATGTGCGTATCATCAAGGTCATGTGCTCTGGCCGCATAGACCCCCTGTTCGTGCTGATGAGTTTCCTGGAGGGTGCAGATGCAGTTCTGATAACAGGATGCCACATAGGCGATTGTCATTACATCGATGCAAACCATAAGACGAAAAACAGATTTGAGTTCCTGAAAGAGATGATGGCAGAGCTTGGCATAGAAAAAGAAAGGCTACGCTTGGAGTGGATTTCTGCTACAGAGGGTGAAAAATTTGCTGACATGGTCAAGGAGACGGTCGAGACGATCAAAAAGATGGGGCCATCCCCGTTACGCCCAAAGGTGATGCAATGAAAGGCTGCTTTATAGCATGGGCGACCGACGATGCTACGAGAAAGAGAGGTAGCTCAGGTGGATTTGTTTCCGCCGCACTAGCGGCCGCCCTTGACAGCAAACTGGTCGACAACGTCCTCGTCTTGAAAAAAACAAGTCCTTACAAGGCCACCCAAATTGTGACAAATGATCCAAAGGAGGTCTTAGAATGCGCTGGCACTCTCCATTTTGTCTCAGTTAATCTGGCCAAATACGTGCCTCCAGGAAGAGTTGCCCTTCCAGCGAAGCCATGTGATGCCATGGGGATCATAGAGCGGGCTAAGAGAGGTCAGCTCGATCTTGACGATGTTTATATGCTGGGTCTGAATTGTGGTGGAAGCCTGCATCCAAAAAAGGCGAAGAAAATGGTGGAGGAGATGTACGATCTCGATCCGGATGCTGTGATAGGTGAAGAAATTCTGAAAGGAGAGCTGATCCTAAAGACTGCGTCTGGTGAAAAAGCCCTCAAAATCGATGATTTAGAGGAAAAAGGATATGGCAGGAGGGAAAGCTGTAGGTATTGCGAGACTAACATTCCAAGGATGGCAGACCTTGCCTGCGGAAACTGGGGGCTCCCTGCCGATAAGTTAGGCAAGGCGACGTTTGTGGAAGTGATCACAGATAAGGGAGAGGAAATATTCCAAAACGCAGTCGACACAGGCTATGTCGCATTCGAGCCTGCATCTGATAAAGCAATCGAGCTTAGAGATAAGATAGACAAGGTGATGAAAGGTCTCGCTGAGAAATGGCATAAAAGGCTATTCGAGCCGATTGAGAAGCTTTCTGATTCAGAGAGGTTGGCTTTTTATGTAGACGCTCTCAGCCATTGCATCGGTTGTGGGGCATGCAGGAAGGCATGCCCGGTCTGTACCTGTGGAGATAGTGCAAAGTGTCTCACAGAAGGCGATTCAAACTACAAAATCCCACTTTTCCTTATGGTGAGGTTACTTCACCTCATGGACTCCTGCATTGGATGCGGCCGATGCGAGGACGTCTGTCCCGCTGGTATACCGCTAACTTTAATTCACAGGAAATTTGCAGAGAGAATGCAAAAGAAGTTGGGATATGTGCCTGGCATAAATTTAGATAAGCCGCCCTACTTTGAAGGTGGGAGGATTCATGAAAAAAATTGATGTGAAGCTAACCTCAGGAAGGAGTATTGAACAAGGAATCCATATAGACAACAAGATGTCTAGCGGATATTGCGACGTAGCAGCCGTCTGCGAGCTGAATGAAGTGGATATGTCTAAATTAGGCATAAGGGATGGTGCCAACGTCATGATAAAGTCAAAATTTGGGCAGGTCGTCGTCCGCGTCAGGACCAACAATAGGAATCCTCCCGGCATAGCTTTCGTTCCCATGGGACCCTGGGCGAATGCCATTATGGACCCCAGTACTGGCGGATGTGGGACTCCACAATTTAAAGGCATTGAAGTTGAAATAACGCTTACATTCGATTCAATATCGCCGATAAAGGAGTTGGTGGGGTTTAGATGATCATAACAGACGTTCTATGCCCATTCTGCGGCGATTTATGTGATGACATCATCGTCGAGGTAGAGGGCAATAAGATTATCGAGGTGAAAGAGGCATGCGAAACAGGCGTGAGCAAGATGATGGGGCACGAGAGAATCGCTTCGCCCATGATCCGAGAGGATGGCAAGCTGAGGAAAACTACTTATGAAGAGGCTATTGATAAGACGGCAGAGATTCTTACAAACTCGCTACGACCCTTAATGTATGGTTGGGGCTCCACGACCTGTGAAGCAGATGAAAAAGGAATTGAACTTGCCGAGGAACTTGGTGCAATCATCGATAACACTACCTCTGTGTGCCACGCTCCATCCATTTTAGCCCTCCAAAACGTCGGGCTACCCTCCTGTACACTTGGTCAGATAAAGAACAGAGCAGACCTGATCATCTACTGGGGCTCGAATCAGGCAGAAGCCCACCCCAGACATATGAGTAAGTACACAAGCTTTCCAAAGGGATTTTTTACCCAAGAAGGCAGAAAAGGAAAGCACGTGATGGTTTTTGATGTCCGCAAAACGACGACAGCAGAAGTAGCAGATGACTTTGTCCAGATACTCCCTGGGGAGGATTACCGCGTGCTATCTGCCCTTAGGGCGATCCTGGCTGGAGCAGTGGATGTCGTACCCTCTTCCGTCGGTGGCGTTCCAAAGGAGAAGCTGGTCGAAATCGTGAATAGGATGAAAAATAGTAAATTTGGCGTCCTCTTTTTTGGTATGGGATTGACGCAATCTAAGGGGAAACCCTACAATGTCGCCAATGCAATCTCCTTAGTAAGAGACCTTAATGCTCATACGAAATTTGCTGTGATGCCCATGAGGGGTCACTACAATGTCACAGGCATCACCCAAGTATGTACATGGTTGACTGGTTTTGCTTTTGCGGTCGACTTTGCTAGGGGGCGACCCTGGTATAATCCCGGTGAAACATCCACAGTTGACGTTCTGAACAGAGGAGAATGTGACTCAGCCCTAATAGTTGCCTCTGATCCGGCCGCTCACTTTCCGAGAAAATCTGTGGAGCATCTGGCAAAAATACCCCTCATTCAAATAGATCCCTACCCAAATCTTACTACTGAGCTAGCGGATGTAGTCCTACCGGCTGCCATAGCCGGAATAGAGGTGGAAGGAACGGCATATAGGATGGACGGAGTGCCGTTAAGGCTGAGAAAGCTCATAGAGCCGACTCACTTGTCAGATGAAGAAATTTTGAGCCGAATACTGGGCAAAGTCAGGGAGATAAGAGGCGATTAACATGGGGCTTTTGATCACGAATGGTATCGTATACGATCCTATCAACCAGATAAGTGGGGAAAAAGTGGATATCTCCGTCAAGGATGGTAAGATAGTATCGGGAGTGAAAAACCCGAAGACGATCGATGCAGGTGGCAGGATAGTCATGCCCGGCGGCGTTGACATGCATACGCATATTGCAGGCGGCAAGATGAATGTTGGGCGAATGCTGAGACCAGAAGACGGTAGGAGAGGTATCGAATCCAGGAAAAAACTCACTCGAGCGTGTACAGGCTATTCCGTGCCAAACACTTTTGCTACAGGCTATAGGTATGCAAAAATGGGATACACGACAACCTTTGAGCCTGCAATGCCACCCTTGCTAGCAAGACACACTCATGAAGAGTTCCGGGATATACCCATCGTTGATAAGGGTGCCATTCCTTTGCTTGATAACCACTGGTTAATCATGGAATACGTTAAATCCGGCGATATGGATAAGTTAGCGGCATATATTGCATGGATGATGAATGCCACTAAGGGCTACGGGATTAAAATTGTTAACGCAGGAGGTGGCGAGGCATGGGGATGGGGCAAAAATGTGAGGAATTTAGACGATATAGTGCCTAATTTTGACATAACACCGGCTGACATCATTCATGGGCTTGCAGAGGCAAACGAACGATTGAACTTACCCCATTCGATTCACATACATTGTAATAATCTCGGGCATCCTGGTAACTATGATACCACGTTAGCAACGTTCGATCTGGTCAAGGACATCCCCTCTAAAAAGAGGCAGGTCATGCATGCAACGCATGTACAGTTTCATTCATATGGCGGATCGACATGGGTAGATATGGGGTCAAAGGCAGATGCTATCGCCAGCTATGTCAACTCTCACGATCATGTGACGATCGATCCTGGACAGGTGATGTTCGGGGATACGACAACCATGACCGCAGACGGTCCAATGGAGTATGAGTTGCATAGGATGTCCAGGAGAAAATGGACCAATAAAGATGTAGAGCTTGAGACAGGCTCAGGAATCATACCAGTCTCTTACTCGCGAAAAGTCTCGGTCAACTCGATTCAATGGGCGATTGGGTTGGAGCTAGTTTTGCTCATAAAAAACCCGTGGAAGACTGCCATTACAACGGATCATCCTAACGGCGCTCCCTTCACGCGCTATCCAGAAATCATATCCCTGTTGATGAGTAAAAAGAGGCGAGAAGAAGCTTTAAAAGGGGTACACGATGCGATTAACAAGAGGGCGATCATATCGTCCATTGACAGGGAGCTAAATTGGGCAGATATAGCAATAATGACGAGAGCATCGCCAGCAAAGCTTTTAGGTCTTGACAAACACGGAAAAGGTCACCTTGGCATAGGTGCTGATGCTGACATTGCGATATATGATGTCTCGCCGGAAGAAGACGATCCCAGGAAAATCCAGTCGGCTCTTTCACATGCCAAGTACACGATAAAAGGGGGAGAGATCGTCGTAAAGGATGGAGAGATCGTTGCAGTTCCGGAAGGAAGGACTTATTGGGTCAACCCAGAATTTGATGGAGAGGCTACAAAGGCCATGCTCGAAGATCTGGCAGTGAAGTTTAAGGAGTACTACTCGGTAAATATGGCGAACTATCCCGTGCAGGATGCCTATGTTCCGCATCCGATAGAAATCAAAACCAAGGTGTAAAAATGCTGGTTAAACTAACCCCTAAAAAGGCTTTCAATATACCTGTAGAGGCTGATGCAATCCAGCCAGGCAACTTTGCTGGAAAAGGCAAAAGCGAAATAGAATCGATCGCCGTCTGGCATGGAAATAAAGAGGTAATGTTAGGCTCCCTTTTTGATGTCGAGGTTGAAGGTGTTGATGATAAAGATAAGGAAAAAATTAAGATACTAATCGAAGGTGACGCATCCAGAATAAAGAGAATAGGGGAGAGGATGACCTCGGGCGAGATAACCATAAACGGTAGCGTTGACATGCATTGTGGTGCCCTGATGTCAGGTGGAAAAATAATTGTTAATGGCGATGCGGACGCTTGGGCTGGTAGGGAGATGAGGGGCGGCGAACTGGTGGTGGAAGGTAATGCCAGCAACTACCTCGGAGCCGGATACTGGGGGGCAGAAAAAGGCATGAGAGGTGGACTAATTCGTGTGAAAGGAAGCGCTGGAAACTATGTTGGTGAGCATATGAGGGGCGGAGAGATAATAATAGGGGGCAGCGTGGGTTTATTGCCCGGTTTGAATATGTCGGGAGGCAAAATAACGATCGAGGGCGATGCCGTGCTACCCGGCGGTGAAATGAAGAGTGGAACGCTAGTGGTGAAAGGAAAAGCTCTGGAGATGTTACCCTCGTTCAGGTTTGAGGGAAAGGAAGTCCTCGATTCCATCGAGCTAAAAAAATTTACCGGCGATCTGGCCAGAGGTGGGTCAGGTGCACTTTACGTTAATTCAATAGCCGAGGAATCACGATGATGGCAAAGCCTGATGTCATAGATGAAAGTAACTTGGATCCAAATCTTAAATATGAAATATCCAATCAATTAGGTGGAGAGAACATCAAGCGTTGTTTCCAGTGTGGCACCTGTGTGGCAAGTTGTCCTATCTGGGAAATTGATGAGCGGTTCAATCCCAGGAAAATCATCAGAATGGCGCTGTTGGGCATGAGGGAAGAGGTATTGTCCAGCGAGTTCATCTGGCTTTGCTCCAAATGTTATGCATGTTATGAGCGATGCCCACAGGATGTGAGGATAACAGAGTTAATGGGCGCTATAGCGAGCATAGCTGAAAGAGAGGGAGGCAATATAGCGATAAAAAGCACTAAACCGATCTTCGATAAGGCATTCGTCAATTCCATAAGAAAATATGGTAGAAACTTTGAGATGGCGACGATCATCAACGGCGTGCTCGCCACCAAAGGCATAAAGGGCTTATTATCCTACGTGTCTGACGGATTCACCATGCTAAAAAAAGGAAAACTCGGTTTGAGGCCTGAGAAGGTGAAAGAAATGAGCCAGATAGAGGGGATATTCAAGGCTTTAGAGGAAAAATGAATTTTGCATATTATCCTGGTTGCTACCTTCATGCAAGTGCCAGAGAGTACGATATGTCCACGCTGGCAGTCTGCAAGGCATTGGGCATTGGGCTGAGCGAGCTGGAAGACTGGAACTGCTGTGGAGCAATGGAAGCGAGCAACCCTCTTACCCTTTCACTTTCAGCGAGAAATCTGATGATAGCTAAGAAAGAAGGTTTGGACGTCTTGGTGCCTTGCAGCATCTGTTTCAATAACCTCTCCCGTGCGAACAGTGCGATTAGAGAGGATGGAATAGCCAAGACTGTGATAAACGAAGCCCTAGGTGAATCTTACCAGGGAGAAGTGGAAGTACGGCATCTCTTGGACGTCATCGTAAATGACATTGGTTTGGATAAGCTATCAAAGGAGGTGAAAGTTCCATTGGACGGCTTAAGATCTGTGCCATACTATGGATGTTTGACCATTCGACCCTCAGCAATCAGCAAGTTTGACGATCCAGACATCCCTCGATCGTTGGACGACCTGATCAAAGCCTTGGGGGCCGATTGCCTACCCTTTAAACATAAGACAGATTGCTGTGGCGGCAATTTGTTGCTGAGTTCAGAGGAATTTTCACTAAAAATGACAGGGAATATTCTGAGAGAGGCGAAAGAGCTTGGCGCAGACTGTGTAACTGTGGCATGTCCTTTATGTCATGCGATGCTGGATTATCAGCAGTCAAAGATCGAATCCAAGTACGATATCGTCATCGATCTACCAATATTGTACTTCACCCAGTTGATTGGACTTGCGTTTGGACTGGGGGAAAAAGAATTGGGATTGGATAAGAACTTCGTATCTACGGTAAAATTGAGAAAAAAATAGGTGGATGAATCATGCAAATGGGAGAAGTGGAGATTGAGGATACGTTTGCCGAGGCTTTTGAAATGTACGCTGCAAGAGCTTTGATAACCGCTAAGGATGAGAGATATGCTCTAATATCCGCAGTGTCAATGACTGGCTTTGCAACCTCAGTGATCATGTGTGGATGTGAAGCTGGGATAGAAAATGAAGTCTCTACAGAAGAAACACCAGACGGCAGACCTGGTATCAACATCTTGATTTTTGCTATGTCAAAAAAGGATTTAGAGGCGCAATTGTTTAAAAGGGTATCCCAATGCGTACTGACCTCAGTCACAACAGCTTGCTTCAATAATTTGAATGGCGAGGAAAAGATAAGCATCGGAGGCAAACTAAAATACTTCGGCGATGGACACCAGGTGAGCAGGTTTATCGGAGATAGGAGAATGTGGGTCATCCCTGTGATGGAAGGAGAGTTTGCTGTTGAAGAAGAATTTGGCATCTTGAAGGGGGTAGGCGGAGGTAATTTTCTAATTCTGGGGAGGGACATCGACTGCGTTCTTGAAGCCTCTGAAAAGGCGGTTGAGGCGATAAAAAAGGTGAAGGGTGTCATTGCACCCTTCCCGGGCGGAATAGTGCGAAGTGGCAGCAAGATAGGTTCGCGGTATGAGTTCTTGAACGTGTCGACGAACACGGCTTATTGTCCCACGTTGAAGTCACTGGCTGAGAGCAAACTGCCAAAAGAAGTCAACTCAGTATTGGAGATCGTTTTGGATGGCCTGGATGCCGACGGAGTATACAAAGCCATGAGAGAGGGCATAAAGGCCGCATGCACCGTGGAAGGAATCCTGAAGATAACTGCCGGGAACTATGGTGGGAAGTTAGGCAAGCATTTGATACATTTGCGTGAAGTGATGGCGGAATGAAACCAAGCCAAGGTCTAAGCGTAAACGAGATCGCCGTGGGGATCGCAGAGGAAATGATCCGGAACAGGGAAGAGCTGGGAATTGGTGTCTCAGTTTTGGAGAACGGGGCCACGATAATAGATGCTGGGGCTAAATCGCCGGGCGGAATAAGGGCAGGAGTTTATTTTGCCAAGGTATGCTTGGGCGGTCTTTGCGATATTTCACTTGGAACGAACGGGCGATTCAACATATATGTATTCGTTGATAACCCAAAGGTTGCTTGCATGGCTTGCCAGTTTGCTGGTTGGAGCATTTCTGTAGACAAATACTTCGCAATGGCATCTGGACCAGCCAGAGCACTGTCACGGGTCGAAAAGAAATTGTACGATGCCATTTGCTGCCAAGACGCTTTCGATAAGGCAGTTATAGCCCTGGAAACCAGGAAGGCTCCCGATGAGAAAGTATCGACTTTTATAGCGGAAAAATGTTGCATAGAGCCAAAAAACCTGTATGTCCTGGTCGCTCCAACGGCGAGCATCGTCGGCAGCGTACAGATATCTGCAAGAGTAGTCGAGACGGGAGTCCACAAACTCCATGAGCTTGGCTTTGACCTGGACAAAATCGTCTCTGGGTTTGGAACAGCACCAATAGCACCAGTCGCGAAAAATGATCTGGAAGCCATGGGAAAAACGAACGACTGCGTTCTCTATGGAGGAGTAACAAGATACTTCGTGGATTGCGAGGATGCTGATGTCGATGCAATAATTGAAAAGGTCCCCTCCTGCTCCTCAAAGGACTATGGAATGCCGTTTCTGGAGACCTTTGAGAAATACGATAGGAACTTTTACGATATTGATCCTCACCTTTTTTCACCTGCAGAGATATACATGAACAACATAAGGACTGGTAATACATTCCATGCTGGAAAGGTGAATGACGAGATTCTGGATAGGTCTCTGGGGAAATGGTAGATATCTTTTATTCTTTTCTGTACCTAAAGAGCTATGTGCAGTTGACTTAGCCTTGTTGTTTCCTGTTGGTACCATTGCTTATTATTGATAATATTGCTAACAGTTAACTATATGTAAATAGGATTTCACATTTTTTTGTAACCAGCTCATGACTTCATCGTGCGGCGATGTGGGCGAGAGTGGATGACGATGTGGCGTATAGGAAAAAAATAAAGAAATGTTCTACTTTAAAAAGGAGACATGAAAAATGGTCGGAGATAAAAAAAGATGCAAAAAAATGGTCAATGTCGAACCACCAACCGAAAGCTTTGATGGAAAGGATCTTACACGAGAAATTACGTCACCAGCAGTTGGCGGAGAGGGTGGCGGGGGGTTTGATGTGTACGTTCTCGGGCAACGGGTATCGAAAATAATTGCATACGTCCAACCCGATGCGGATCCTAAATTTCAGCGGGGGGGAAACATAACAATAATCAGGGGACTTGAAATCCTACTAACTAATGGACAACTACACCGTTTCGGATTGCCTCACCCACCAGAGTACCCACAGACGGTGGTGGAAGACTTTGAGTTCAAAAGCGATGAGTGGTGTAAATATATTTATCTTTCAAAGGTCCGCCTACAAGGCTGGACAGAAGATCTGCTAGGGGGAATCCGCTTCAGGACAAACTTAGGAGGGGACTTCAACGTTGGGGAGCAAGAGAGGAGAACAGAAGTTTATGTTGGGCTTGGATATATAAATGGCATACATGGTCGTTGTGGAGCCGCCATTGATAAACTGGGCTTTCATTTAGCAGACATGCCAGTCCGCTCAAACGTGACCGACTTTAAATATTTCATTGATCAAGGGAGAAAGCTGGATAAAGGACAAACCGTTCTGACGAATTTGAACTATGAAAACAAACTAGATATCCCCCAGTCAATTACATTCAGTGGATCTAAAGAGTCCACAGAAACAAATACATGGAACAACACCGTCGGCATAACAGCAAAAGCTGAAACGACTTTTGTGACAGGCATTCCACGTATAGCTGAAGGGAAGATCACCGTGGGGTTAGAAGCGTCGTACCAGCATGAATGGGGCGGCTCAGTTGAAACTAAGTCGACATTTTCATGGGAGTGCCCTATTCAAGTGCCAGCAAAAACAAAGGTGCGAGCTGAGGCATTGGTTATTAATTCTGTAATCAATGTTCCGTACCGCGCTATATGCGAAGTGGAATACGAAAACGGTGATATAAAAAGAGGCTGGATGACTGGCACATTTATTGGAACAGCTGCCCATGACCTCGACATTGATGTCGAAGGCGGGGCAATAAAGACACTTCAAGTAAGGGTCACATACACGTAATCACTAAAAACTGGCAAAACTTTCACAAGAACCGATGCCTCGCCCAAGTGCAGGCAAACCCATTGATGATAACCCAACTGATGGCAACAGTCCCCTCAGCCGTAGGGACTGTTGCCGCGGTAATTCGCTCATAGCTTCCCCAGTAGTCTACCTCTTCATTCCCAGTGCGATTACGAGAAGAAGCCTCGCAAAAGCCACAGGAGGTTCAGGGGAGAACATATGCTTACGCGAAGTTTGCTCTGACAAGGCGAGGCGCCAAAGAGGGGCGCTTGAGAAATACCCAAAAAGGTAAGAGGTGATAAAAAATGACGAAAAAGAAACTGACGTTGGCGATAAGTATGGTAGTGATACTGGTGTTGGCTATGGGGGTAGGGAGTTCGAAGGTCAACTCTACCCCTATTGAGGATGCAGTTAGCATAGATGAAGTTATTGTCCAAGATTCTGCTATATTAACTGAAGAAGCGATGATAAATGAGGTACTACGAGATGAACAAATAACAGCTGAAGAACTGAAAAAACTTTATGACAGAGGGGTGAAAATAATTGCAGTAGAAACTACTGAAGATCCTGAAGTTATAAACCATGTCAAAACCCAGATGAAAGATTATAGCTTGATTATTCCGGGGTGCCTAGCTGCTGAATTGGATAGATTAATCGCTATGGACTATGAGAAGGCCCACGGATACCTTCCGGAAGAAACAGGAATTACGCCAGATAGCATTACGGAAGAGGAGCTGAAGAAGCTGATAGAAGAGGGGAAAGTAGAAATGGGAGACGCACCTGCTGTTCAAACCAAATCATTAAAATCTCCAGGGAATCCAGATGTTCCACCATATCAGTATAATGGGAATATATATGTGGACTTATATCCTGCAGAGGATGAGGATCATGCTCCAGCAGGAGGTGCCAATTGGAATGACGTAGCGGCAGCATTATCTCCTTTTGAGGATGAGTTCGGCGTAAACATGATCCAAAATGCCTATTATAATGAGTGGGATGCAAGTGATGTCGGCGACAGTGTTTACGATTTGCTCGATGATCTGGAGGATGATATTCCTAATTCAGCAGCGAATATGGTCACTATGGGCTGGGTGGATAACGCTGATCACAATGGCGTGGCACAATTAAGTGGATATTATTCTGTTTGTGCGGAAAGCCCTGTTTACTGGAGAGCAAATTGGCCCGATGACAGTGTTGCACAGCACGAACTCTCTCATAACTTTGATGCAGAAGACCAAGCTGATTCAGGAGGAGAGTGTACTGACTCGTGCATCATGGACCATGGACTACTGGGATGCGTACTGGGGAACAGACGAATGGTGTGATTACCATTGGGACATCGTAGATGCAGGTGTTTGGGGGCCCTAGCAGAGGAACACAAAACTGATGCAAAACTTTTTAACTCTTTTTATTTTTTGTACGTACTATGAAGACAAAAACTAAAGTGCTCATTGGCGTGGGTATCATAGCGGTAATTGCTCTGGTAGGTTTTCTCATCTTCCTCAGAAGTCTTTCACCTGGTGGCGTCTTTGGCCACATAGACCCACTCAGGTTCTCCCTATCCAATAAGGACGGAATAACACATGAAGTAACAGTTGAGATATTTGATTCGAGTAACAGAACTATTTTCAATAAAATGTATACAATAGAACCGAGAGAGAGGGTACAGTCTCCTGAAATTACCAAGGATAAAGGGGAGTACATGTATAAAGTCACGGTAGATAATACTGCGACAGAGTGGCAAACCGCATATGTGGGTGGAAGCAATTGTGGTGTTATGATAGATATATACTCTAGCAGGGAGGTTAACATAATTCTTTTGGTGGTGTGATTAAGCAAAGCGAGTAAAAATTGCAACATTGCCCTGAAAGCAGGCAAAGATGCAGGAATGAGGGGGAATAATAAGAGTAGCTAACTCATGGTGCAACCCCATGACGGGCGAAGGAGGCGAGGTGCCAAAGAGGGGCGCTTGAGATGTACTCAAAAAAGATAAGGGGCGATATGGGAAGATGAGGAAAATATTGGCGATGAGCATAGTGGTTATACTGCTATGTCTTGTCGGGCTGGCTATAGCCCAAGATCAGAGCAAAGACTTAGTGAACAGTGCTTTACTCAACCAAGAAGAATATCGCGAGATAGTGCATGATTTATTGACGGGAAAAATCGATAAACCTCCAGGGGCAAAAGACTATGTGCCACCAGCAAATGATGAACTCCTACCAAGACCTACTCCGCCTGTTGAACAGGACCGATTAATTATTGATCAAAAGACTCTTGCAAAAAATAATGAGTCAGAGGGCACCAGTGGAATACCTGAAGCAGGAATATCAGAAATGGAGCTTAATAATTTAATAGAGGCAGCAAAGGCGGATAATTTTATGGATCCAGTAACAAAAGAAATCGATGTTACCAAGCTCCAGGACTTTAAAACTCCGGTAGAGGAAATCGTAGAAAAACTGAAAGGCAATGGATTTACCGACAGTGAAATCATAGAAATTTTAAAAAAGTATGATATGGGCTATTATCCAGAGACTGGAGCGACATGGATGGGCGGGCAGCCAACCCTACCAGCTGATAACTCAACATTAAAGTTTGTAACGGTGGAGATGCCTGGTTATGGTCGTGTAACTGTGCGGGAGGACATGGTTGTGATGGACGGCGATGAGATAAAAATTGTGGCGAACAAGGACTTCCAAGAGAGAGGACTCATCACACCAATAATTGAAAGACTACCGGATATAACCTATGTGACAGTAGAGACGCCTTACGGACCACTACAGGTGCCAGAAGACACTCTTGAGAGAGAAGGAAAAGAAAAAATTACAGAGACACACGTAGAGTTTATGAAGCAGTTAGAGGAATTAAAGGAGATGGAAAAACAGAGGGGGGAGTCAGATACAAATAGAACTTCAAATGTACTAGCAATGCAGAGCACATCCACATCTGAATATCAGTCTATGTGCCCTCCAGAGTCTTACAAGAAGATCACGGAATTGTATGAGGAGGGATGGAGCGAGGAAGAGATAGCGGAAGAACTAGCATTTCCTTTAGACATTGTGACCAAATATCTCAAGGGCGAATATGTACCGTCTGTATATCAGGAACCTAGTCAGGAGCAGAGTGAAAACGTAGCTCCAAAAAAGCCCGATACAGAAGAACCTGTGGAACAGCTCACAGAAGAAGAAAAGGCTAAGGTGATCAGCATAGCACTCGATGATCCAAGAGTGAGGGAGGAAATCGGAGATAAAGAATACGAACTGGGTGATGTAGTTCTGTACTGGCACGAGCAGGTGTATAAAGAAGAGAAAACTTCATGGGTGTATCCGTGTCTTCACATCTATACCGGCGGGAAAGAGCAACCCGGGGTCACTTTAGTAGTATTGGTAGACTTGGAAGAGGAACGAGTGATTTCCATAGGCCATAACTATCGTAGAGTACCACTACCAACGCCGTAACTCATGGAACTTTTATTTTTGGGAGGCAAAATGAAAAGGATCATAAAAGCAGGGATTGCATCTGCGTTGTTATTAATTGTTATGGTCGTGTACTTCTTTTTAGCAATCTATACTCCCGGAGGTGGGCTTTATATACGGGCAGAAAAAGTAACTAATATACCGGAATATTATGTTGAAGTAGACAAGGCAGAGCTTGAAAGATACCCTTACATTGCACAGGCAGTGTTGAATCCCGGTAAAGAAATCAGAGTTCCCTTTGATGACGAGAGCACATTCGAATTTTTAAAAGTATTTCCGAATGCTCACCGAACACGTTATATTAAATTTGAAGGAGATTACTACAGGCTAAGTGCAATTTCTGCTGATTAGGGCTTAATCTTTCGTGAGCACCGAGGGAGGGGCGCTTGAGATGTACTCAAAAAAGTTAGGAGGTGTTATGGAAAATGATGCAAAAGACGCTTATCTCGACAATCGTTGTAGCAGTATTAGTCATTTCAATAGTCGCAACAACAGCTACGGTTCTTGCAGATGACAACAAAAAGATGGTGCCCTCAGAGTTTAGGGAAGAGATCGTGAAAATTAAGAAACCAAGCATGGACGAACTCTTAGAAGTCAACGAAGGGCATTTCAACTTCCTTCGAAAGAATTTGGGAGAAAAGGGCGAAGAATTGGTGAATCAAGCGATTACAAATTGAGCTGAGAATCTAGAAGAGGCTCCAGATGAAATTGAAGTCAAGTTGACACTAGTCAAAGTCGGCGAGAAATGCATAAATTTCTGGGCTTATCGAGATGTTCAATTCCTCAATGATAACCCACTTACGGTTGAGGAAGATGATCCAATAAATTTGATATTTTATAATACGGGCAGCGCTTGGGATATCCAATATGACATGCAGAATTGGATCGATAATACATGGGATGGTGCTACTGGTTGGTCAGCGCGGACGTACATCGACGACACGGCGAATGGTGGCACAGCCTATTGGAAATGGCAAGACTATCAACTTGAAAACGGTGATTACTTTGGGTACAGGTATCACATACGGATTTTCGGCAGTGAATATTCAGATCCTCACTGGGCTGATGAATGGAGTGACGCCAACGTGCACTATGAGCGTTGGACAGGAACGGGACACCAAGTAATCAGCTATGAAGACGCAGAAGATTTTGTAAAGGATGACTTTGCAGATGAAGGGTTCGTTGGAGATATTTGGTATACCGACTTAGGCAATGACAACTTGGGGGATAACGACGGGTTAGCACCAGTTATCGAGTTAACCGCATAAGGCATGAAAATATAGAAGGAGATTAACCGCATGAAGTATGAACATATAAAATGGGGGACCGGGGTACTAACTTTGTTCGTATTTTTTGTGGTCCTCCTCTGGCCTTTTTTCCCCGTAATATTGCAAATATCTTCAAGATATGGGCCGCTTTACGCGCTAATCGGACGAATCGCATTACCACTCTTAGTTGGAATGTATGGCTGGTGGTCTCGTAAAATACCATTGGTGCTAGTGGTTAGCTTTCTCCCATTTTTGCTTCTTTTTATGTATGATATTATTATATTTGGGATAATGTTAAGGTTTTGGATATACTCAGGTATTTGTCTCAGTCTTATAGGAATGGGGGCTATATTGATAAATAGTAATAAAAAACTTGGTTTTTTTCTTGTCATTGTAGGTGTTATTTTGTGGATAATGCTAGTTGGGCAGGCCGAACTTTAGAATATCAAACAAAGGGCGAACGGGCGCAGAAGAAGTGAGGCGCCGCATCGGACGACATGACGTTGAGGAAAAATGGATGATCATGCAGGACCCGCGCCACCTCCAAAAGTAGCTCGCATCCCCTGAGGTTCCTCGGCTTCATATCCCCCCCAAGAGCTTATTTGAGGCGGATGAGGTTCTCCCGCCCCTTTCTGATCTTCTGTATCCGACCGTTCTCTTTGAGCGATTTGATGATGGCGCTTACCTTGGACTTTGAGAACCCGGTTTGTTTCACGATCTCAGACTGATAAAGCTCCCGGCCCGCCTCCTCAAGGAGGTGCAGGACCGTATCTTCATCGGACTCTGTTCTGTCGGACTCCTTATCAGGCTCGCGATATGACTTATGCATATAGTAGCATGCGCCCGCCACCGCCAACCCACCTAGGATGAGGATTAGTACCTGGAATGACAGGCCACTGTTAGCCTTTAACTCGATGTGTGGCTCTTCCGGCGAGAACGCCCTCATACCATACCAGATTAATGAATAACTGTTGCGCTGGTCAGGCTCTGGCGAGACCTTGACGACCTTATATTCCGAGGGATAATTTATGATAAGCGTGTAGTCTTGTGATAGGAACAGCCCGTCAGGAAGCGCGTCTCCCACCATGATACTGTTTCCAGAGGTGTTAGCGAATCCCTCCCAATCGAACCGATAGACCACGACACCATAGACCCCGGTGGGGGTGTGCTCCGTCTTGATATAGACCGTATAGGCCGAGCCTCTCATCGGCCTACCCGAGGCAGAGGATGCTGCCTTCAGAGTGGCCTCCATCTCCCCCTTGAATTCCGTGATATAGTCGGAGCGGTTATCTTGGAACTCGAGCACATAGTCCTCGAAAATGCTGATTTCCTCTTGGCTCTCAAGCTGATATCTTTGCTCGATGGTCCAACTAGCAGAACCGCCCTCCTGCAAGTCCACGCTATACGTGGTCCCCACCTCTGGTAAGTCCTGCGCCGAGGCGGCTGTCACAAGCAAAATACCGATAAATAGTATGGCTGCACCACGATTCATCAATCAAAAATGCCCCTATGAAATATAAAAATTATCGGGTGGAGCAGGAGGACCGTTGTCTCCACCCGATACGTTCTTTTTGGCGTGTCAGAAGCCTCCATCGCAATAATTGTATTAGCGTGTTATTTTCGATGTCCCCGTATTCATCCGATTTCGGCCGCCTCTATGTGTGTTCTCGTCTTCATTGGGTAACTCGACCCAGACCGGAGTTCCGCTGGTCAGAATTGCCATCACCGCATCCTCATCATCCGGATCACACAGCTCCGCCCAAACACTCGTGCCATTGTATGTGACCTGGAGCATGTCTTCATCGGTTTCATTGTCTTCAGATAACTTGACCCATACAGGCGTATCATTTACCACAACGGCTTTCACCGCATCCTCATCATCCGGATCACACAGCTCCGCCCAAACACTCGTGCCGTTAATCGTGACAAGGATCATATTTTCGTTGTCCTCATCATTGTCATCAGCCCACTCCGGGCGGTTGTCATCAGCCCACTCTGGGCGGCCATAATCTGCTTCATGCCTATGTTCAAACTGCTCTCTATGCTGGATGCTATTGTTTAGTGCTCGCTCGATGCCCTTTCGGGCCTGTTCGGGCATTGTCCCATTGTCGATGCGTTCAAGGAGACCTTGTAAGACTTTCTCGTGTTTTTGGGTCATATTCATAACATGCTCCATATGCTCTTCACTAACATTCCCTTCACATACTGTCTCATTGATCTGGCCTAGCTTGACCTCGTAGCGCTCGATGGCACGCTCCATGGCCCTAGTTCTGTTCTGATCGCCCATAGCCTGAGCCTCGGCTAGGCGCGCCTCAGCGTGGGCGAGCTGCTTCTCAAGGCGCGCCTCCTTACCAAAGGAGAACGCCTCGTTGGCATTCTCAAGGGCAATCTTCAGTCCATATAACGGACTTTCTGGGTCAGCCCAATTAGGGCCGTCTGCGGCCGCAGCTGGCTGTGCGGTCAAGATCAGAAAGGCGATTAGGGCTATTGGTACAATTCTCATCACTATGCTTTTCATCTAAATATACCTCCAAATAACCCTTTATCTGATATTATTTAACTTATTTGAGCGTTTTATGAGTTTTTAACGTTCATAATCGTCCAATTTCAGTATTAAGTTAATTTTAAAGCTCAAATAGCTCCTTTAATCTATATTATAACTTAATAACCTAATTAAATAGATTTCCAGACTTTTTTTATAAATAATCGGTTGCAGTCGACGGTGACCATATAATAAATAATTATCTATTCACCCAGCTCGCCTATAATGCACAGTATTCTATCTCACCAGAATAAGGTACCAAGGAGATGGATGACGTTGGGAGATGGTTACTAAGCCTAGGTCTCATCATCGGCTGTGGATCAGCCTCCTCTTTCGGTCGTGGCTTCCTGCAGAACATCGATTAAATCTATCCCATTGCCTTCACTATCAACCCAAATGATTTTAGTAAACTTGGTTTCGTCAAAATCAATTTTTTCACCACCGCTGATGGGTAATCCATGTCCCCATACTTAGATATGATGTTCAGTATCTTTGGATCGTTGATCATTCCGATCAGCTCATTTATGTCCGAATCGCTTAATCTACCCAAGACTTCGTTAATCTTCATGCCTACGTTGAGCTCTCGTCCTATTGCAGCTCGCCATCGATTTTCATACTCCGTCAGGCGCTCAGCCGATGTATTCCCCTCTTTTATCACTTTTGCAGCTACTTCTCCGGCGATCTTTGCGCAGATTGCACCAGTGTAGATGCCTCCACCAGAGACGGGTTTGACTTGTCCTGCTGCATCGCCAACGATCATTATGCCCTTGCTTATGGTTCGTTCTAGGGGTCCAAGTGGAATGGCACCCATCATGAGATCAAGATAAGACCCTTTATATCTTTTTGAAACTACTTTGTGATATTTTAGCATGGATGTGAGGTGTTGAAATGGTCTCGAGGTGCACAATCCTATGCGAGCGGTATCTTCTATGGGGATCGCCCAGGCAAAGAATCCCGGTGCGACTGATCCGGTAAATATCTCTACAAAAGAAGGATCGTTTGCGTCATATAGTCCCAGGATTTGTATACCTGGTAATATTTTTTTCACTTTTCCAAGGTCTGACCACTTTGCAATATCGCTTTTAACGCCATCAGCACCTATTATGATCTTTGCACTTATCTCCAAAAGCTCTCCTTGGCTTGTGACCTCTAGGATATTTTCCCCTTTTCTTAGACCTGTTGCCTTTGCAGGGATCAAGACGTCTGCACCAGCTTTTGCCGCCCGCTTTGCAAGCTCTTGATCGAACATCTTTCGATCTATTGCATATGCTTTTACTTCTCCTCCTTCGATCTGGATTTCCTGGCCATCAGGCGAACATATGAAAGCCCCCCTTATCTCATTGTTTATCCACTTACCTAAACCAATTTCACATTCATCCAGGGCTTTCACACTGATCAACCCAGCACAACTCACCGGATGCCCTATGGCTGGATGCTCCTCAATGAGAAGGGTTTCAGCCCCACTCATAGCAGAATACTTGGCTGCCAATGATCCTGCCGGGCCAGCACCTACGACGACTACGTCATATTTCATTTTTTTCAACACCATATTTATTATTTGTGAGCTAGCATATTAGCTGTATCCTGGTGTGATAAAATGCCGGTCAAAAGCAAAATACTTAAGTTTTTTAGGAAATCAGAGGAACATGAAAACGGCTCATCTGACTATCTGTGCAAGTTCGTTCAGCTCGATGGCGAAAAGATAGGTGAAAGCATAGCTGTTTATGATAAGTACTTGTTAGTCAAGCATGGGTCAGACATCCTTGGTATCCCGCTGGACTGCGTAATTGCCGTATCAGAAGAGATAGTCGTCGGTAAGTTCAACAAAAAAGAAGCCAGAAAAATTGGCAAAGAGTGGAAAGATAAAAGTACAGTTGAGATTAAGGATGATAAAATGGTGACCCAGTGAAATTTGAATATAAGCAGTGCATAGTCGTAAGACTGGACCTGCATTTATCGAAGGGTAAACTGGCTGCACAAGCAGCGCATGCCGCGATATCCGCATGTGAAAAGGCGAAACCGTCGATAAGACGTGCATGGAAGGCAGAGGGGCAGAAAAAAGTCATCTTGGCCGTCGATGATCTAAATGAATTATTTGAATTAGAGGCAGAAGCCAAGAGATTCGGTCTTCCCAGTGCTATGATCGAGGATGCTGGTTTGACCGAAGTGCCACCCGGAACGATCACTGCGTTGGGCATCGGTCCAGCCAAAAATGAAGAATTGGATAAGCTTACGGGAAATCTGAAACTATTGTGATTGCGATGGTCAAGATAGGATTTGTGGGGGCGGGAAGGATTGGCTCGACATCAGCCTATGCAGTATTACATAGAGTTGACTGTGACGAAATAGTCTTAGTCGACATCATCGAAGATATAGCTATCGGTGAGTCATTGGACCTAAGCACAGCCGCAATTGCTATGGGCAAGGATACGATCGTCAAGGGAGGGAGGGATTATTCATCCTTGCGAAATTCGGATGTCATCGTGATCTCGGCAGGTCTTGCAAGAAAGCCCGGGATGACTCGATTGGATCTCACGAAGGCAAATGCAGCTATTCTCTCAAATGTCATGGAGCAGTTGAATCTTTTCGCAGGTGCAATTCTCGTTTTAGCCACAAACCCAGTCGATTTGATGACGTACATGGCATTTAAACTCTCTCAAAAACCACGCAGTGAGGTCATTGGCATGGGATCTTCCCATGACACCGCCCGCTTAAGGGAACAAATGCTGGGCTATGGCGTGAGATCGAATGCGATGATGATCGGTGAACATGGGGATAGCATGACTCTTCTGAAAAAAGGAGATACAGGCGGAATCGATTGGGATAACTTCATTAAATCAACGAAAGAAAGGGCCATGGAAGTCATAAAACGAAAGGGTGCCACTTATTATGCGCCTGCTTCCTGTGTGGCAGAGATCGTAAAGGCCATCATCAATGATGAACATGCCCTCATACCCATAAGCGTCTTTTTGGAAGGCGAGTATGGGCTGCACGACGTCGCAATAGGCGTTCCAGCGATTATCGGTAAGCATGGGGCAGAAGTCGTGGAATATGATTTGGACGAGGAAGAGTTGATAAAACTGAGAGATTCTGCCAGTATCCTCAAAAAAATGTTAAAGGACATAGGCGATTGAAGTATTTTAGCTAAGTTTTATGGATAACAATCTAGTACCTCAGCTTGAGCGAAATATCGGAATGGAACTCTATGTGACGAAATCCCCCGGCGTTGGTGGTAAAATCCGCCAGTTGATCGACGACTTTTATGTAGAGGAGATCTCAAGCAGAGTTGAGGGCAAAGAAGGGCCATATTTGATAGTGGAGCTGACCAAACTGGATTGGGATACGCATCATGTCATTAGGGATCTGTCTCGTTCGTTGGGCATCAGCCAAAAGAGGTTTGGTTGGGCAGGAACCAAGGACAAAAGAGCGATCACAAAGCAGAAAATAAGCATTTGGGACATATCGGAGGAGGAACTCGGGAATGTCAGTCTGCCAAGAGTTGAGCTTCATGCCATAGGGCGCTCAAATAAGAAAATTGAGCTAGGAGACCTTTTGGGTAACAGCTTTCGGATAACCATCAGGGGCGTGGACCTGTCTCCTGAGGAAACAGGGAAAAGAATCCAATCGATATCGGATGAAATTGCTCAGTTTGGTGGCTTACCGAATTTCTTTGGGGTTCAACGTTTTGGCACATTACGCTCTGTAACGCATTTGGTGGGAGATGCGATCATGAAGGGTGATTTTGAGAGAGCAGCAATGATCTACATAGCAAAACCATTTCCTAGCGAGCCTGAAGAGATTCGAAGTGCAAGAGAATATGTCTGGGGGACTCATGACTTCAAAGGCGGATTGAGGCTCTTTCCGAGGCATCTCCGCTATGAGCGTGCGATGATGAATCACTTGGTGTCCAATGAAAGCGATTATATGGGGGCATTCAAGATTTTATCGCCAGGTCTCAAAAAGATGTTCTTACATGCGCATCAATCCTATATATTCAACAAGATCCTCAGCAGAAGGTTGCAAAAGGGATTGCCGATAAATATTGCTATGGATGGGGACATCGTCTGCTTTGTGAACAAATCGGGCTTTCCGGATATCTCCAGAATACAGTTTGTAAACAATGGCAATGTGGATGGGATAAATAATTTGATCCGTAGAAAACGGGCATTTATAACAGCTCCTCTGGTTGGCTATGGATCCCAGCTTGCAAAAGGGGAACCCGGGGAGATCGAACGTTCAGTCATAGATGAAATGGGAATCGATCTAAATGATTTTGCCGTTCCACAAATGCCAGAGCTTGCCTCTTGCGGAATAAGGCGAGAGGTTCTGCTGTCAGTTCAGCCAATCCATGAGATTGATGCTGATCTCAACGGCACGAAAATCGTCTTGAGGTTTTCGTTACCCAAGGGATGCTATGCAACTGTTGTGCTACGGGAGTATATGAAGACCGTGTTAGGATAACAACTTTCCATATCGATTTTCTTCCAGGTATCTAAGATAATGTTGGGCATCATATTCGCCTCCAACACCAAACCATAGATTTGATAGCGACGGCTCATTCATGTATTTTACTTGGGGCGTTCCTTTTATTCCACCGAGTTTTGCGGCGGTATCTATTGCATCGTGCAGGTTGCCAAGTTCATCGATTAATCCAAGGTCCTTTGCACTGGCTCCCAGATAGATTCTACCGTCTGCTAATCCCCTAACCTCGTTGGTTGGCATATTTCGGCCTTGAGCAACCTCCTTTACAAATCGCTCGTATGAATCCGTTATTACCTGCTCTGCGTATTCTCTCTCCTCTTCGGTCAAGCCTCTCCAATCTGCGCCCATGTCCTTGAGCTCACCTGATTTTACAGCCTCAAAATCGATTCCCTCCTCCTCATAATACCCTGATCTGTTTGTGAAGACCCAGATCACGCCAATGCTTCCAGTCATCGTGTCTGGATTCGCAACAATTCTCTCTGCTGGCGCCGAG
Organism: Methanocellales archaeon; assembly: GCA_028715985.1. NCBI lineage: Archaea > Methanobacteriati > Methanobacteriota > Methanomicrobia > Methanocellales > Methanocellales archaeon. The sequence goes on along the minus strand of JAQUQR010000002.1, from coordinate 88,248 downwards.
ATATAGTATGCTCCAGAGGTTGCTATCTCCCCCATTGATATCACTACTGGTTTTCCTTTTTCTTGTGCATTCTTGATTTCAGTTATTATCTCTTGTGCTGCAGCAGGCGTCCCACCGGGAGAGTTGACTCGTAATACCATCGCTTTTACCGATAATTCATCAGTGGCATCTCGGATATTTTTGCAGATGTTCTCTGAGGTGGCATATCCTATCTCATTTGGTACATTCCCAGTAACCATCTCTCCTTGGACATAGATCACAGCTATCTCCTCTTTGACAATTCCCATCTCTCTTATCGTTTCTGTAGCAATCAATAGCACCAAAACGAGTGCAACTCCGAGCATGAAGGCTATCGCCAAGTGTTTTACCTTGATGTTTCCAGAATCCTTTTCCATTTTCTCACTCCCTTTTTATGGTGAAAAGTAAATGGGCCCGATGCGATTCGAACGCATGACCTTCGCCGTGTGAAGGCGACGTCATAACCAACTAGACCACGGGCCCTGAAAGGATACTGCATCTTATTTTGTATCAAACCTTTTTTAAAGGTTTGCTTCAGATTAATCGCTTCTTTTCACTTGAGGGAAAAAGATCAGTCAACGACTACCTACTCATGGGCTTTAGTGTGTGGATGTTGTAGCTTCGTTGTGTTTATTGATGGAAATCTCGATTATTTGGAGCAAAGAGGATATGTCATAAAATGAAGATGAAATTTCAGTTTTTGGGAAATTTTTATGGTAGAAGTAGCACATCGATCTAAATAAACAAAATCATGATCATTCTATCTGGTGGAACCGGAACTCCCAAATTGTTGTCAGGCTTAAAGAGCATAATACCAGAAGAGAGCCTAGCTGTGGTTGTGAACACCGCAGAAGACATGTGGGTTTCAGGCAACCTGGTTTGTCCAGACATCGATACGGTTTTATATACGTTCACAGACCTGATCGACGAGGACAAGTGGTGGGGAATAAAAGGTGATACCTTTTATACACACGAATCTCTGAAGAAGTTGGGCTTTCATGAGCTTATGAAGCTAGGAGACCAAGATAGGGCGGTGCACATCCTCCGTTCTGAGCTTCTTAGAGACGGTTTCACACTGACTCAGTCCATAGATGAACTCAGACGCTCATTTAGAATTGATGCAAGGATATTGCCGATGAGCGATGACCCTGTGGCTACTATGATTCTTACACCGGAAGGAGAGATGCATTTCCAAGATTTCTGGATAAAACGCCAAGGAAAACCAAAAGTGTTGGGTGTCAGATTTGACGGCCTTGATAAAGCAGAGCCGACACCAGAGGTGATGAACGCGCTAAGGTGTGAGGATTCTGTGATCATCGGTCCATCCAATCCAATCACAAGTATCGGACCAATCTTGGGATTGAAAGGCATAAAATCAATTCTGCAAAAAAAGAAGGTCATCGCCATATCCCCCATCATTGAGGGTAAACCAGTGAGCGGTCCTGCTGCAAAGCTAATGAATGCGATGGGCTATGAGATATCATCTGTTGGCATTGCACAATGCTATGCTGATTTCCTGGATGTGCTGGTGGTTGACAGGAAGGAGGATTGCATGCTGCCTGGTGTTAGTGTGTTGAAGACTGACATAATGATGGGATCTTTAGAGAGAAGCATAGAACTGGCAAGGTTTATCGTTGATTTAGTCTGATAAAGTAATGAGTAAGTATGTAAATGAAGCGTACTGGAATCGTTAATCTACCTTTGCATGGGGGAAAAGCCCCCCGATGGTTGTTCGACAGAATGGTGAAATTGGCTGGTAGTATTACCGAAATTCTCATCTACGAATATGGTCAGGAGGAATTTTTAAGAAGAGTTTCTGAGCCCTATTGGTTCCAAGCATTTTCTTGCGTTCTGGGATTTGACTGGCATTCCTCAGGTACTACGACCACAGTATGCGGTGCTCTGAAGGTTGCGATAGATCCTGAAGAATACGGTCTGAAGGTTGCTGGCGGAAAGGGCCGAACATCGAGGAAGACGCTTGCTGAGATCGAGGAGGCGGCAGATTTGTTTGCTTTATCTACAAGCGAGGTCGAAAAGCTAAAGTACTCTAGCAGGATGTCTGCCAAGGTCGACAATAACTGTATCCAGGATGGGTACCAACTCTATCACCATTGCTTTATTTTTACGGAGAGGGGAGAGTGGGTGGTAATACAACAGGGTATGAACGAGCGGTATGCAAGGCGATATCACTGGCTTTCCGACTCAGTTGAGAGCTTTGTGGAAGAGCCCCATGTTGGGATTTGTAGTGACAGGCGGGAGGAGTCTGTACTGGATCTGACATCCAGAGATAGTAAAAATACGAGGGAAGTAAGCCTTGATTTGATCAGAGATGATCCTGAGAACTTGATGAAATACCTACAGCCGGCAAAGCAGAAACAGCTAAAAGAATTTGCAGAGCTATCCATGCCAGCCCATCATCCCATACTTGCCATAGATCTTAGCAAAAGGGAAATGGAGGTGCTCAAGAAAGCATACGAGATACAGCCAGAAAACTATGAGGAACTAGTTTATCTGAAAGGAATGGGGCCAAAGAAAATAAGGGCTCTGGCTCTGATCTCTGATATTATCTATGGCACAAATCCGAGCTGGAAAGACCCGGTCAAATATAGCTTCGCACATGGAGGCAAAGATGGTTTTCCCTATCCAGTCAATAGAGAGGTCTACGATACTTCAATCAAGACGCTGGAAGATGCGATAGAAGGTGCTAAATTGGACAATAAAGATAGGTACCATGCCATTAAGAGGCTCAGAGATTTTTGCGTGGTCTGATAAAAAACCCTAAATTATGAAGATTAACCACAGAAATCATAAATATTAATTCCCATTTTTAACACCCTATATAACCAAACCTTTAATCTTTATTTAAACAATTATTAAAACATGAAAGACAGAAAAATCCTAAAAGTCGGATCAAGTTATATGGTTACTCTGCCCATGGACATTGTGAGAGGCTTCGGATGGGACGAGAACACAAGGATAAAGGTAAAGATAACGGGGAGAAAGACGTTGGAGATAGAGGAGGCGTGAAAATATTGGTGTGGTAACCTATGGGAATAAGACCTCTCATCCACCACCTTTTTAGCAGAACCAGAAGGGGGTAACATATATTTAGAGGGTTGAATTAATAGGCGTAACATGGACTATCAAAAATGAAAGGAGATGCTAAAGAAATGACAAAACACCTCGGACCTGTTATGATAGGTAGTTTAGTAACGATTGTTCTCAGCATCTTTATAACGCCTTTCCTCTCAATTATTATCGGCGGTTTGATTGCAGGTATCATGTGCAAGGGGGGTGCTAGTGGCGGTGCTAAAGTTGGCTTTCTATTGGGCATCATTTTAGCGATACCATCCTTTTTCATAATGGTGTGTGTACTCGCACTTATTATTCCCTTTGTAGGTACAATAGTAGGTGCAATAATAGGTGAACTTGGTGTAGTTTTAATGGTGATTATCGGAGTGCTTTTAATGGTGATTAGTGGAGTGCTCGGTCTCATTGGCGGCGTTATTGGTGGATCAATAGGCGGAGAGAATAGATATAATATAGAAAATCGGTTTGAGGCAGAGAAACCGTTCATCATCGAACCGTTCATCGTATTGGTGGCTGTTTTAGCCCCAATCCTATTCTTCCTGGGCGTCGCCTATTCTCACTTTATCATGCTCCCTATCCTTCTCAGCTTTCTGAACGCACTTGCAATGAGTGGTGGGGCAACAAGCACTTGGTCTTTAGAGTCATGGACCATTTTCGCCACAATGATGACCGTAGTCTTTGGCTTGACCTTTGAATTGCCCATAGTACTTCCTCTACTGGTGCGATTTGGTGTGGTCAGCTATCAAAACCTTCGAGAGCATCGAAAACACGGAATAGTAATCGTGTTCATAGTAGCGGCGATCATAACACCACCAGACGTGCTTTCTCAGATGATGATCGCACTTCCGATGCTTCTGTTCTATGAAGTTGGCTTACTTACCGCCAGAAGTGCAATCAAATAGTAGGTGTTAAGCACTTGATTAAGCTTATATTTAAGGGTTTGAGGGTGACAGACGAATATCGGTATGCAAGACTCTGAATTATCATCAAAGACCATCAAAAATCTCTTCTCGCCTATGCCCGCAAAAGATTGGTAAGTGAACTTTGGGGTTAGAGGAAATAGTAGAGTCAACCTTAAAGTAAAAGTTTTTACGATTGACTTACTTAGTATCTATGTGAACTCAGAAAAAAGAGATTAATTACGAAGGTTGAATGGGGAGACAAATATGGCAATTTACAACGTAACAGTGTATGAAACGATTGGTATTACAGCGAAAGCGAATGCAGAGGTAATATTATCTCCTTTTATTGTTTTCATGTTTTTCATTTTTACAACATCTTATGGAATTCTTCTTATGATTTCTTACGATTTGTTAAAACATGCATTGGAAATTGGTAAAGTCGTTTTTCCAAAAAGATTACTTATTATTTGGATTTTATCTTTGATCTTCACTATAGTTAGCGCTTTTATATGTTATCACAAGTTTGGAAGGGCTTTTTTTGTTGAAATTTAAACGATCTATGTTTATCAGGAGCTTTAATATTGGAATAACTCTTTTCAAATTTACGCTCTCTTGTATTTCTCTTGATAGGAAGGTATTTTGATATCTTGGCTTAGATTAGATTCATTTATGCAATATCCACTCCTCTAATACTTCTCTCTCACTTATAACTTAATCGGCTTTCTTTTTTTGAGCCAAAAACCGATTGCAATGATCTTATTCGCTGAAATTATGCATGCTAGACCTGCAAATAGCAGGATTTTTCTGCCAAGAGGCATCGGGTGCCACAAGCATTCGGCCCATCTCTCCAAAATTTCTTCATAGGGGTGCGGTCGACCCATCTCATACTTTTCTTCAAACGCCCCTATTTGCTTTCCCTCATAGTCGACCCAGAAGTGAATGGGTGAAAAATGAATTTCGTAATCAATACCTTTTTCTTCCAAAATGCTGGCGAAGAGAATCGATCTGCCCTTACAGTCCCCTTCGCCTTTTTCCCATACTTCTGCAGGAGTTGGAAAGTACCAAGGTACGCTGTAAACTTTCCAATCATAATCATATTTGAGTTCGCTGCTGATGAATTCATCCACCAAAATTGCATTGTTTGGTAGTTGTTTGCTAATATCTCTTACAGCTATTGGATCCAAAGGTGGATTCCACACTCTATAAACATTTAGTGGTACTAAAGCAGGATTTGGGTAGAGAACTACCAATATCCAAATGCAACAAAGCAGTGTTAGAACCCTTTTTCCAATCTTCATTGAAGTTCTATTTGGTTCCTAGCAATAAAAAATCATTCTCCGACTGGAACTTTCGCTAGGGCTGTGGTACCCTATCTTCTGCCAGACGCCATCAAAAGGTGGAGCTATGCGAAATCTTTTAGACTTGATGCCCACTTATATTCACATTCTTGGCATATGATTTCTATTTTTTTCCTGCCGATCAGGCCCCCCAATAACCCCACGGGCCCCAGCAGGATTCCTCCTGCAGCAGCCTTGCCAAGGCTAAATCCTTTTTGACCAATCGAGATGCTCATAGAGCCACAAATCGGACACTTTATATGTAGCCCTGGTAAGCTCTCTCCGCAGTGAGGGCACAAGGGAGCTGTTTTGGATACTTCCTTTCCACACGTTTTGCATTTTTTAAGCTCTGCCATTGTCCTTACCCTCCCTTTAATTATGAAGGGTTTATGACTATTCATATGCAAGTTACCCTATAAAAGATTCTTACTAGATTTTGTGGGATTTGATCTTTGGGATTACTGATTATTAGTGTCGCTATTTAGTTAAATTCAATGCAAGAAGATGGGTTATTCTTTTACTGTCATTACTTTGCTTTTGTAATAGTTTTGCACAAACGCATGGTAAAACCAATGAGGTATGTAATTGAGAGCAAAAATGTGAAAACACCCGGTATATAAAGGATTTGCATATCCACAGGGTCATCTACACAGAGATCCCAAAGAACAAGTGCATTTATACAAATTGTAATTAAAACTAAACACGATAAAAAATAAAAAAAGTTTAACTGAGGCTTTGGATATCCTCTTCCCCAACTCTTGTCCTCTTTGTATAAATAAAACATAGACGGCGACGAATATCGCATACATCGCACCTACAGTTTGCATTGCAGCCGAAGGAAACCATGCTGGATCTGCTACCATTGGAATTACCAATTATATATCTTCTTATTATTGAGTAATAAATCAATAGCTCATCAAATATAGTTCCTATATAATCAAATTTCTGGGCTTTCTTTAAAATAGGCTAATTATCACTTGCCAATAGGTCTCTTAATCCACATATCTCTTCCAACTCGGCATGAAGTCGCTTCACTCTTTCAATGGCTGGATGATCTTTTCCTAATTTGCGCTGCAAAACTGAGATAGCCTCATCGATCGTGATTTGTGTTGTATGTTGAATCAGATTGTCTGCATGTGCAACAATCTTTTCCTCAAGCCTTTTTGGCATATAATCTTTTTTGGGTAAGCCCAGTGCATCTGCTTCATCACTTGGTATTCCTGCCCCAATGTGGCGTTCAATTATGTCTACGATGCGGCCATCAAGACTCAACTCCCTTGCGATCTCAGCGCCAACCAATGCATGCTTGATGCCATTCGATCTGGCGTATCCAATGTCATGAAGTAAAGCACCAATGAGTACGATCTCTTTATCTGCATCGCAATGTTCCGCCATCTTGCTCGCAAGTTCCGCGACTGCGATACAGTGATCAATCACGCTTTGGGGGCAGTTTACCTCCCTCAACAGATCAATTGTGCTTTTTGTATTCATCCGTGTCATCCTAAAACAGCCTGTATTTTCCCAATCCTTTCCTCAAGAGCATTTATGAGTTCACCATTGTCTTGATATCTGAGAACTTTTCCACAATTTAGGCACCTAAAATTTTCCTCAGTTGCCGAATCAAACAAAGCCCTATGTCCCTCGTCACAAATATAAAAAACGTTATTTCTTTCAAACTCCAAGCGTTTTTGGAGATTGACGTATAATTTTCTCATTTCGACTTCTAGGACCACATCGATTTCATGTAAATCTACTTTCCATAAATAGGTTAGCCATCCGCTCTCCTTATTTCTCTCTCTTCTGTATATGGCCAAGCGAGATTCATACAAGATGTATAATGTTCGCCGAACGATCTGTATCTCCACTCCTGTAATCTCTGCGATCTTCTCGTCGGTTACCTCACCTTCGGGGAGATTTGTGATAACCCTAATGCCTTCTTCCCCTATCAGTTGGTTTAAAAATCCAATAATGACATTGTTTGGTGTTAGCAAATTTATCATAACATATTTGTTTTACAGAGTCTTTAAATTTTTGATTCCCTTGACCTCTTTGCCCACTCTTCTTGCTACGATTTGGAGCCTTCCGCCTTTAAACTCTTTTCTGAGCTCTTCCCCTTTCTGCAGGTGATCCATGAAAATCGCCAAGGCAGCCACCTCCGAGTGTGGTTGATTGGTTATTGCGATATTCCAGTCTGCCATGTTAAAAACCTCGGCTGGAACTTTCTCCGCCCCAACGATAACCATGAGATTTTCTGCATCGCGAATGGCATCGATCTCCTCCCCTAAGTTAATACCATACATGGTCAAGTGACAAACCTTCCCACCGCCTTCTTTCCATTTTTTGATTTCTGTTCTCCATTTTACGTCACTTTGAACATAGAACTCTCCTCCCCATCGCTTGGTTACATCGCTTATTTTTTGCTCTATTGATTTGTCGCTGGAAGCGAGCAGCATTCCATCAGCGCCAAGCGCTCTTGCAGTTAGGGCAACATGTGTGGTCATCCGTTGGTCTCGATTTATTCTGTGCCCTAGTCGGAGGATCACTATTTTTTTCATGGTGGCATGGTATGGGCACTGCCCTTAGTTAACTTTATGTGTATTCCCATGGATTATAGAAGCGATGTATCGAACATATGAGGATATGCCCAAGATAAAACTGCCATTGGGTCAAGAGATTAAGGTCTCTGACAGCACGCTAAGGGATGGGGCCCAGATGCCTGGTATCGTGCTTAAAAAGTCCCATAAATTGTGTATATACGATTACTTGCATGATATCGGGATAGAGAAGGTGGAGGTATTCCTGTACAATGAGCGTGACAGAAGTGCAGTAAGGGATATGCTGGACAGGGGGTATGATCTCCCGGAGGTTACCGGATGGGCAAGGGCGGTTCCAAAAGATATAGACCTGATTATAAGCATGGAGGGCATAGAAGAGACAGGTATATTGATGTCAGTCTCTGATGTACACATATTTGACAAGATGGGTCTTAACAGCAGAGAGGAAGCTGAGAAAAAGTATCTTAACGCTTTGCAATATGCGATTGATCATGGTTTGAGAGTGAGATGTCATCTTGAGGATATAACCAGAGCGGATTTCGATGGATTTGTCACTCCATTTGTTAAGAAGATATTGGAGATAGCACCAGATGCGCTTATAAGGGTTTGTGACACGTTGAATTATGGGCTGCCTTTTCCTGAAGTAGACCTCCCCTACGGCATCCCAAAAATGATCAAACTGCTTAAGGACCTAGGCGCCAAAGACATAGAGACCCATGTTCACGATGATTTCGGGCTTGGATTGACCAATACTTTGGCAGGGTATTGGTATGGCGCTAATTGGTCGAACTTGACTTTTCTGGGAATTGGCGAGAGGGCTGGCAACACTGAGATTGAGAAGCTGTTGATTTTTTTGATATGCAGGGTGGGGGGTTTTCAAAAATATAACCCTGCGAGCCTTGTCAAATTTGCAGAGTACATGGAAAATGAAATAGGGATAAGGGTGCCAAGGAACAAAGCCATCGTTGGAAAAAACGTATTCGCCCATGAGAGTGGGATTCACACCGCAGGGATCATCAAAAATCCATTTACATATGAGCCATTTCCTCCAGAACTCGTCGGCGGGAAACGGCAGCTGATGATAGGGGATTCCTCCGGGAATGAAGTAATACGCTACAAGGTAGAGGAGACGTTGAGGGAATTAATGCATCTGGATTTGTCCATAGATAAAAACGATCCTCGCATACAAAGCATCAAAAGCGACATTCAAAAATTATATGATGATGAAAGCAGGGTTTCATGCATCTCAGATGAGGAGTTGAGGGCTTATGCTGAGAAGTACTTCCTACTGGAGAGCATCGTCGAAAAAGACATCTCCAAAAAAGAAGAGTAGTGAGGGGTATGACACTTGAGGTAACGACAGAAACGCCCTTTAAGGGCTTGATAGAGTTTTATAACGCGATAGAGAGGTTTGAGAGATACTGTTCCATGTGCCAGAACTCTACGGATCGAGACAAAAAAGTCTTCTACAGCAGAGATGCTTTAGAGAGCTTAGACCTTGCGTATTCTGCGTATCTGGAGAACTTTCCTTTGATATTTCCTACGAGGGAGGGAATAAAACCGATATTTGTCTCTCTTGAAACCAAGACAGAAGAACTTAAAGAGTCATTTGAAGCACAGTTGAGGTCCTTGGATAGAGACGAAGTCAATAAATATCTAGCTTTGTTAAACAAAATCAAACATCATTGTAAGGTTGAAAGCGCTTGTAACTATAAGAAACTGGCAGAAGATATTGACGAAATAAGGGACTTGGCGAGGGATGTAAAGAAGGCCACAGAAAAGTTATACCTCGAAGATTTTCTAGACCTGACAAAAAAGCGACTAAAAGAGGCGGCAGAAGACCCAGAAAAGTTCAAGAGCCTGTTCCCCTTGCCACCGAAGCCACTGGAGATTGAATACAGGGGCTAGCATAACATAATTAAAACGCTTTTTTTTGGAAGCTTCTTCAATATGGGGGTGTTAGGAAGCAGGAGAGTTCTCTTTAAATTTTTAAAGTTTCAGGGAAAACAATTGTTTTAGGGAGCGGTTTTCCTGTCATTTCCTTGACTAGTAATTCCCTTACCAGAGATGAAAGCAGGACTTCTGCAGTTGCTACGTGCTTTTGAGCATCTTCTGAAACTGGGTCATAATTGCCGTGGAACAGATTATTTCTGATAGCGTAAATGACCAATGCCGTTTTCTTGACAACCTCTATGTAATTTGGCGAGTTAGCTTCAAGCAAAGCATCCAAGCATTTTGTAACTTCAATCTCCTGGCTTCTCCTTCGCAGTAGTATTGGTAATTTTTCTGTTGGCAACTGAGATAGAGTTTCAAGGTTATTTCTATTGGATTTGGCATAATGCTGTGCCATTTCTGAATCCATATTGGTGCATATATACTTCTCAATAGATCTCTGTTCACCACTCCTAATCTCACGGTTTGCATAAAGGGCATTGAATGATATCCAGAAAGCCACCAGTCGGTCAGAACTATTAAGCTCATCGCTTCCCTTCTTAAACCAGCGTAACGACAGAGCAAGGCGCCTGCCTACGTCGTTTGATTTTTGGCGGTAACTGGAGATGACATTCTCCAGAAGTCCCCAGAAATCTCTGGGTGGTGATATTGAAAGTCCACTTGGTGTAAATCTACCCCGATTGAACATATCAGCAAGGTTATACAAATTCGGTCTATATTGCTGTATTTCAGGCTCCACAGCAACGCCGTCCAACTTTGCTTTGTAGCTAATTAGATGTGATGGAAATCTTAACAGTAGCGACATAGATTGTGTAAATAAGTCTACAGCTCTTGGAATTTCCCTGTTGATATACTGTTGCTCATTGACAGAAGGGTCAGCTTTTATGCTGTCTTTGTAGTTAATTTGAACACAATTCGGCATTGACTTCCCCGAGGAGGTAACCTCACATTTCTTGACGGCAAATAGTTGACCTTTGTATACCTCTTCAAGTTTGATTCCATGAACAATCAACCGAATTTCAACTGAACGTCCCAATACCATCTACAAACACCAACTAATCCCCCTCTCCTCCACCGCCTCCTTGTATCAGTCCATTTATCTCTGCCACTAACTCAAGCTGGCCCGACCTATTATAAGCATTTCGCCACCTAGGTTAGTCACCAATGCATCTCTGGAAGCGGCAGGCTTGAGTAGGATACTTATTGTTCTCTCTCTTTTTACCTTTTCTGCCAAATTAACTACATCAAAACTTCGATTTTAGTCCTTCCTTTTATTTTATCTCAATCTACTTTTTTAAATTTTTGTTTATCACGTTCTATCTGGCATTATCTAAACCCTATTAATATCTAGTTTTTTCTTTCTAATTTACTCTTTGTTTTATTTCTCTCAACAAACGAAAACGAAGAAATAGTCGGGTATAAAACCAATTTGAAGAGATATGCAGCTTATATTCATGTATAAGGAGTTAAACTCAATTGCTAGTCCTCATCTGCTAATTAAATTTAATAATATAAAGTAACTTAAGCATTGCAAGTGTTATGACGATCCCAATAATAGTTTTAGCTGTTGTTTTTATGCTCATTGCCATTAGGCAAGTGGGCAATATTAAATTAAAGATATGGCAAATAATGCTTTTTGGGGCTATAGCTGTCTTAATAACGGGCCAAATTTCCCCGACTGATGCTTTAAAATCAATAAACGTAGATGTAATGCTTTTCTTGTTTAGTATGTTTGTCATAGGTGTTGCACTTGAAGAGAGCGGTTATCTTTCTCACTTATCCTATGAAATATTTAAAAGGGCCAAAAATATGAACCAGATGCTATTACTCATTTTATTTGGAATGGGATTTGTTTCAGCACTTCTAATGAACGATACTTTGGCCATTATAGGAACGCCAATGGTTTTACATCTCGCAAAAAAGCATGATATGAATCCAAAAGCTCTTTTGATCGTGTTAGCATTTGCGATAACAATTGGTAGTGTTATGAGCCCAATTGGGAACCCGCAGAATTTTCTCATAGCTACCCAAGGTAATATCAACAATCCTTTTCTGACATTCTTGCGACATCTATTGGTGCCAACAATCCTCAATCTTTTGGCCGCTTTCTTCCTAATAAAAATTGTTTACAAAGGGCAATTTAACAATGATTCTTTGAACCACTCCAAAGAGCCTATAAAGGACCCTAAACTCGCCATTTTATCCAAAATATCCCTTGTTTTGTTGCTGATCCTAATATTTATCAAAATTGCGATTGCATTTTTGAATATCCAGATGGACCTTAAATTAGTTTATATCACGCTGATATCAGCACTGCCCATTTTAGCATTTGGCAGAAAAAGAATTTCTATAATCAAAAAAGTTGATTGGCAAACATTGGTATTTTTTGCTGCGATGTTTGTATTAACGGAAAGTGTCTGGAACACAGGATTTTTCCAGTCAGCAATAACCACTTTGAATGTAAACATCCTTTCCATTCCGATGATATTTGCTGTAGGCGTTTTACTAAGCCAGTTAATATCAAACGTGCCTTTGGTGGCACTATATCTGCCAATGCTCTCTCATGCAGGCGCAACAACAAAAGAGATGATAGCATTAGCTGCAGGCAGCACAATAGCTGGCAATTTCCTCATACTTGGTGCTGCTAGTAATGTTATAATAATTCAAAATGCAGAAAAGAGATCCGGAGAAACGATAACTTTTCTAGAATTCGCAAAGATTGGTATCCCAATGACAGTGGTGAACACTCTGATTTACATGTTGTTTTTTGTTTTGTTTTAATCTAACATATGGGGCTGCCAAAAAAACTACGGCCTGTTGCAATTCGGCATTTTCCCTCGGCATAGTTGCACCACAGCTTACTCCTTCGGGAAATATGACAAAGATCATGAGGTTCAGATGGGTTGCACCCTCCTCATAAGCGCTAAGCACGACTTCTTTAAATCGCGATGTTATGCCCAAATCCAAAGAAGAGTTTGATAATAGCACTTACCTCTGGGTTATAACCTTTTTTTATTTTATACTCCCTCATAGACTGCAGTTTCGATTATTTAGCTGTGGAAATAAACTATCAACGGTAGAAACACCAATGATACAACTGACATGAGTTTTATTAGAATATTGAGAGCTGGGCCCGAGGTATCTTTACATGGGTCCCCTACTGTATCTCCTATAACTGCGGCCTTATGCGCTAGTGATCCCTTACCCCCAAGGTTTCCCGCCTCTATGTATTTCTTTGCATTGTCCCAAGCACCGCCGGCATTTGCTAAGAATATAGCGAGAAGGAACCCTGTGGCAATCGACCCGAGGAGTAACCCAGCAAGCCCTGCCGGCCCAAAGACCATCCCCACAATGATAGGAACGCTAACCGCCATTAATCCAGGGAGAATCATTGCTTGTAACGCTCGTTTTGTACTGATACTGACGCAGCGGGTATAATCGGGTTTTGCTTTTGGATCAGTTAATAGGTGAAATTCTTTGAACTGGTAGCGTACTTCTTCTACCATTTTATGGGCAGCTTTACCTACTGCACCCATCGTTAACGCGACAAATACGAAAGGTAGTAACGCCCCGATGAATACGCCTGATACAAGATATGGACTGTATTTGCCACCTAAGGAAAGCAATTCTTCGATTTCAGGTCCAGTGTAGTAAAGCTTTAAGGAGACGATGAAGGTAGCAATTAGTGCTAATGCCGTGATAGCTGCTGAACCTATTGCAAAACCTTTACCCATGGCAGCAGTCGTGTTACCTACGGCATCTAAGGTTTCAGCTCGCTCTCTCACATCCTGCCCCATTCCAGACATCTCGGCAATACCTGCTGCATTATCAGCAACTGGCCCATAACAATCTGTTGCAAGCGACATACCAAGGATGCTAAGCATACCAACTGCTGAAATAGCTACGCCATAAAACTCGGCGAAGTAGTATGCAATAACCATCGCAGCAACAACTGATACCACGGGAACAATTGTACTCGTCATACCAGTAACTAGGCCTTGAATAACGACGGTTGCTGGACCTGTTTTAGATGCTTCAGCAATTTGCCTGACAGGTTTCTGTTTCTCTGAAGCAAAATACTCAGTATTTAATCCTATGATAATTCCTGCTATCAATCCTGCTAGCATGGCGTAGTACGGTTTCAGCTCACCATCAAGCAAATACCATGTCGCCATTCCGCCTAAAACTGTAACTAAAATGGCACTGGCAAATAACCCATTTCTCATAGCAGAGTAAACATTTGATTCTTTACCCGTTCGAACAAAAAATATCCCAATAATCGATGCAAAAATACCTAAGGCAGCTATAATCAATGGTAATATTATCGCATTTGATCCATAAGTTGTAATGGCAAATCCTCCGGCTATTGCAGCTAAAGCCATTGGAGCAATTATCGATTCAACATAAGATTCGTACAGATCCGCACCCATACCGGCTACATCACCAACGTTGTCACCAACTAGATCAGCGATAACAGCTGGATTTCTTGGGTCATCCTCAGGTATGTTTTCTTCGACTTTTCCAACAAGATCTGCCCCCACATCAGCAGATTTTGTATATATCCCGCCGCCCACTCTGGCAAACAGTGCTACTGATGAAGCACCAAAACTGAAGCCAAACAGTATGGTGGTAGCCTGTCCCGGATTACATGTATATGGGGCTGGTATTAGGTTAGTAAACAGCATATACATCCCCCATACACCAAGCACGCCAAGTCCAACAACGGTAATGCCCATTACAGCTCCGCTGGAGAAAGCAACAGACAATCCTTTGTTTATACTTTCTTTTGATCCCTCAGCTGTTTTAGCATTGGCAAGCGTTGCTATACGCATCCCTATGTTTCCGGAAAGGATGGACAGGATGGCACCGATAATAAACGCAACTGTAGTACCCCAATGCATATTACTACCAGAAACAAGCGAAAGTGCATAGAGAAGCGTTGAGACTCCTGTAATAAATACAACAAGTATCTTGTTTTCACTATTCAGAAAAGCCATAGCTCCTTCTCTTATAGCGTTACTTATTTCCTGCATTTTTTTATTACCTGAGCTTTGACGACTTATTTTAAAAACTAGGTATGCTGCAAACACCAGCGATATCAATCCGCTTATTGGTACGATTATAGATAGATCCACCTTAACCTCACCTTTTAGGGTAATATCCACGTCTTTTATTTAACAGTTATGCTTTTGTAAAACACAGATATATATTATATTTAAACAAAGGTCTGTAAAGCATTTTTTGAAATTAGGTGTCTTGTATCAGCAATATACCCAATAACCCCCCATCACCAGTGGGCAAATAGAATATGTTGACGAATGGTCAGCAGATGGGCTCAAAAATATTTTTTGATTGAACATTAAAAGTCCAGAAACTGCAATCAGAAGTTGATACTGCTGGAGCAGCACACGGTGCTCTTAGCGCTGGTTCTTTTTGTTCAACTTATGCCGCATCACACAAGGATTACTACTTATAATGCCAAACATGTACAAAATCTCAATTTTTGGTGACCTGTTATGGCTGTGCGATCCGCAGGTTTTGCAATGCTAGTTAGTATCAGGCTTCCTAGAAGGAGAGGGGATAATGGGTCTAATACTAGTATCTAACCTAGCAACTATGCGCACTAGTATCTTATTCCTTCATTTTTTCGATGGACTCCGTAGTTCACATGAGATGCAAAAATCGAGCTGATCGACTATGAGGATATTAAAAAAATTGTTGATGGGATTACAGAAATAGGACAATCCATCCCACCTATTTTTTTGGATGGATATTGAATTAACAACATCCCCCCAATTTCGATTATCTAGATCAGATTTGTACGTTGCGCCCGCACCCAATATTACACCATCGCAGCATGCACTAATAACCAGCTCAGGCCATAATAGATCTTATCTGATCTCTTGCTGTGCTACTTATCGCATCTTTTAATTTTGTTGCTTTACACATATCTTTAAAATTGTATATATACCAAGTCTAATAAGTAAAATATAGACAAAATGGTAAAAGGGACAGAAGAATACTGGAAAAAGAAGCTTGACCCTGAGAGTTACCACATCCTCAGGGAAAAAGGAACAGAGCCGCCTTTTAGTGGAGAATATGTTAAATTTGACGAAAAGGGCAGATATGTTTGCGCTGCATGTGGGAATGAGCTGTTTTCGTCAGACACCAAATTTGAATCCAGCTGCGGATGGCCAAGCTTCTATGATTCCAAGGAAGGTGCAGTTGCGCTCAGGCGGGATGACAGTCATGGCATGCACAGAATTGAAGTTATTTGCAAAAAATGTGAAAGCCACCTTGGGCATATTTTTGATGACGGCCCTGAACCCACAGGAAAAAGATATTGTATAAACTCCTTGGCATTGGATTTTATCTTTTTGTGACCCGGGTCCCAACATTAACGTCACCTAAAAAGTTGGGCGATTAAATCCTCAAAAATTCAATTCTACACCACATTGACATCTACTATTCAGATCAATATATCAAAAAGGCCTAAAAGTTACCATCCCCAGATTTTTAGGGTAAATTCTCTGGGAGTTGGATTACTAGAACTTAAACTGTAAAAATATCAAATCTGTTGCAGAATTCTACGTGTGCTTTCCGGTCGATTCATAGTATAAAAATGTATTCCTGGTGCGCCCTCTTTTATCAGGGTTTTACAAAGGTCTACTGTATGTTCTGTACAGATTTTTTGCACGGCATGCTTATCGGATTTGTTCTTTTCGAGTTTTTCCATGAAAGCTCTGGGTATGCTTATTTTCATTTTTTGTAACATACATATAATCTGAGAATACTCTTCTAGGGGCATTACGCCTGGAATTATGGGCACATCTATGCCGATGCCTTCCGCACTTTTCACGAATTTCAGGTAATGGTTCACATCAAAAAACATTTGGGTTATTATGTAGTCTGCACCTTTGTCAACTTTTATTTTTAAATGCTCCAAATCCTTTTTCTTGTCCGAGCACTCCGGGTGACCTTCCGGATAACCAGCCACACTTATGCAAAAATTTGTGGGCAAGCCTTGCCTATATGCGCCTTCAACCTCCGTCAGATATTTTCCTTTGTTCATCAAACTGATCTGTTCTACAAATCCCGAGGCATATGTGTGCCCCTTTTCATGGGGCTTGAACGTCTCCTCTCCTTGATGGGGGTCACCCCTTAGGGCGAGTATATTTTCGATCCCTTCATATTTCACATCCATCAACAAATTCTCTATGTCTTGTTTTGATTTGTCTGAGCATGTAAGATGGACCACGCTTTCTATTCCATATTCTCTCTTGATTTTTGCTGCTATTGGTACCGTCCCACCACGCGGAGTCCCGCTCGCACCACAAGTTACGCTGATGTACGCTGGTTTAAATTCCTTTAAAGGCTCTATTGTGCCAAATACCCTATCGATAGGCTCCCCATTTCTCGGCGGGAAGACTTCAAGTGAGTAAATGGGTGAGTTTCCATAGAGGTCTATAACTTTCATATTGTAACCCTCTAATCCAATTTGAACACTTTTTTTATAATTTCATAGCCCGTCAACCTAGATTTAGCTGGCTCAAATAAGCCCCCAACTCTTTGAGGCTCATAAGCACTATTTATCTATCTACCTATCTTTCATCTCAACGTTTCGCGATATTTATCACATCGCTCAATATGGAGCTCGACGTTTCGATGGCGCCAGCACCCTTGCCAGTTATGGTGATCTCTCCTGCCAGGTCTGTATTTAGAGACATTACATTGAGGGTTCCTCTGACAGCCAGAGGATGATCTTTTGGGACTAAACGTGGTGCAACTCTTAATTTTTCCGCCTCTACTTCACCGATCAGCTTTATGGTATACCCTTTGTCAGATGCCAGTTTTAGCGACTCTATGGTGATCCCCGTTATACCCTCTATTTCGACGTCCTTGTAAGTGCTGTCCATGCCGAGGATCTCATTTGCGAGAATTACGAGCTTGCATGCAGTATCCATTCCTTCGACATCATAGCTTGGATTCGTCTCTGCAATCCCCAGTTCTTGAGCCTCAGATAGGGCGTGCTCGTATGACATTCCTTCAGTGGACATCCTTGTTAGTATATAATTGCACGTTCCGTTCAAGATGCCCTTGATGCTGAGTACCTTATTTGCTTGAAGGCATTCTCGTACAAGATTGAATACCGGCATAGCTCCGCCCACCGAAGCCTCAAATCTAAACTGAACATCATTTTCCTCAGCAGCTTTTATTAGTTCTTTGTATGCTACGGCTAATGGTCCTTTATTGGATGTGACTACATGCCTTTTATTTTTAAAAGCAGTCATCATATGGCTCAGACCGGGCTCCCCAGAATCGATGTTCGTTGGAGTTGTCTCTATTACGATGTCTGCATTCACTTCTTTAATGACGTTAATACCGATCATCCCCTCTTTCCAGCAGGGGTGCTTTTCCATTTCTTTTGTTTTCGCCAAATTATAGGCTTCCGTGGGATCGACACCCTCTTCACAAGCAATGCCTCCATTACGTTCGCCAATTCCCACTAGCTCAAGATCGATTCCATGTCTGTGCTTTATGTAATCTCTTTTTTTCGAAATGACCTTTGCAACACCACTTCCTATAACTCCAAATCCGATTATTGAGAGGCGTATTTTTTTCATCAGAGACCCCCTAAATGGGCTCGATTAATAGCAAATCTTTTTCGCGCGCGATGTTCCTGAGCAATTCCACCGCATATTCCATTTCCCTTTTCCCAGTGGCATTTATCACCAGTCTTGCAGATGATCTTTGATCTATTCCAGGCATGGACATTGCGAGATCCACTACCTCTGCATATCCTGTGGCATCGATCTGGTCTATGGTATCCCTAATATCCGAGTGAACGATGTGCCCGATTAATATTCCCACTCTACTCTCGCGCAGTCTTTCCTCATCAACCCGTGCGACTATGATACCGATGCTCTTTAATTTGTTGATAAGGCCACTCACTTTTTCCCCTTCGATATCAAAGGCTACTTGTACGGGAATCATGCCCCGCGGGGTTTTCTTGTCTCTATGGTGCACAACAGAGACGATGTTGCCCTCAAAGTCAGAGATGGGCTGGAGAGCTAACACTAGTTGGCCAGGCGTATCTTTTAACTCTAGGTCCATTGTAATTCTCATATCGATCTACGCCATATAAACCTGTTAACCCTTAAAGATTTATGGCCAAAGTATAAGAGATAGCTAAAAAAGGTGATGTTTATGGAGGACTGTATGGAAGCAATAGAAAATCGAAGATCGATACGCAAGTTCAAGGGGGAGAAAGTAAGCAAATCAGATATTAAAATGTTACTGCATTCTGCGCAAATGGCGCCCTCAGCAGGAAATCTACAGGCGAGAGAATTCATCGTCGTGTCCTCGGAGGAGGAGAGGGAAAAGTTGGCAAGGGCGGCGCTGAAACAAGAATTTCTAAGGGAGGCACCGATCACGATCGTCGTGTGTGCCAATCTGGAGCGTTCAGAAATGAGGTATAAGGCTAGAAGTGCTCTTTATGCCATCCAGGACGCAACTGCATCGGTGATGAACATCCTTCTTGCTGCGTACTCTCTTGGCCTGGGAACCTGTTGGGTGGGGGCTTTTGATGAGCGGGAAGTATCCTCTTTGTTAAGTTTGCCAGAGCATGTGCGACCTATTGCGCTAGTATTGGTAGGGTACCCTGATGAGGCGCCGATGGCACCCCCAAGATTGGGTGAGAAGATAGAACATTGGGAAAAATGGATGGGCCAGAGTATTGATGATTGAAGACGTTAAATCTGCATGCAGGGAATTAGTGGAGATGATATTGGCCGAGGATATCACTTCTTCTGATGAACTAAACAATGCCAAGAAGGCGGTTGTGCAAAGGTACAACTTGTCCAAGATACCGAAGAACTCAGACATACTGGCAGTTTCCACTGATGATGAGCAGGGCCTCGTCAGAAGATTGGCTCAAATTAAACCGATTCGGACGATATCAGGCGTTGCTGTCATAGCTGTGATGTCCTCGCCCCATAAATGCCCCCATGGATCATGTGTTCCATGTCCTGGGGGGCCTACGTCCTCATTTCGTTCCCCGCAAAGTTATACCGGCTATGAGCCCGCTGCTTTACGAGCAATCCAGCAAGACTACGATCCCTATCGCCAAGCGACGGCTCGTCTCACTCAACTGAAACAGATCGGCCACCCTCTCGATAAAGCAGAGTTGATCGTCATGGGCGGCACGTTCACCGCCAGATCACTCCGCTATCAGGAGTGGTTCGTCCGCCGTTGTTTAGAGGCGATGAACGACTTTGCAAATGAAAATAAAAATAAAAATAAACGAAAGGCTTCAATTCCGCTCAAAGAGGTGCAAAAGGCCAACGAGAATGCCGGTGTAAGGAACGTAGGGATCACCTTTGAGACGCGTCCAGATTGGTCGAAAAAGGAGCACATCGATCTAATGTTGAAGCTTGGTGGAACAAAGGTCGAATTAGGCATTCAAAGCACCCATGATTTTGTGCTGAGAAGAATACAAAGGGGTCATACAGTTGAGGATGCCATCCTGGCTAATGCCCTGCTAAGGGATAGTGGGCTCAAAGTGGGCTTTCACATGATGCCTGGTTTGCCCGGCTCTTCTCTTGATGACGATTTAAAGATGTTTCGCCGCGTATTCACTGACTCTGAATTTAAGCCAGACTACCTGAAGATATATCCCACGCTGATCGTGAATGGAACGCGATTGCACGATATGTGGAAAAATGGCGAATACGTGCCACTTACGAATGAAGATGCAGTGGAGCTGCTCGCCGAGGTGAAATCCTTTTTACCCAGATGGGTAAGGCTGCAGAGAATCCAGCGGGATATTCCAGTACAACATATACTGGCAGGAGTGACCAAGAGCAATATCAGGCAGTTAGCGGCAGACAGGCTGAGACAATCGGGCAAAAAGTGCCAGTGCATACGTTGCAGGGAAGTTGGACATGCACTGCTTAAGGGGACCGAGCCAGACGTGGAGAACATAACATCGTTGACAGAAAGATATGATGCATGCGGTGGTGTTGAGCATTTCATATCAATCGAGGATGTTAAAAAGGACATATTGATAGGTTTCCTGAGACTCAGGTTCCCTGATAATCCTCATAGACCCGAGTTAAGCCATGCAGCACTTGTAAGGGAATTACACGTCTATGGTCCCATGGTTCCCATTGGCTCAAGAAAGGATGGATGGCAGCACCGGGGGTATGGCAAGGAGCTGCTGAGTGAGGCAGAGAATATAACAAAGGATAATGGGTTTGATAAAATTGCCATCACCAGTGGCGTTGGGGTGCGCGATTACTATCGAAAGTTAGGATATGAGCTTGATGGGCCCTATATGGTCAAAGGTTTGAGATGAAAGGACGTGGGTTTCAGTTGGGAAGAGAACACAGGATAAAGGCAAGGATAACAGGAAGAAAAACGCTGGAGATACCAGATTCGTGAAAACTTTATATGATATGTTGGACAATATGTAATGGGAACTATGAAGATGGGAAGGCGCGAGTTCCTCAAGTCCCTCGCACTTGCAGGAGCTATGGCAACTATGGGCTTTTCAGGATGTGTATCACCTGGAGAGCCCGCTCCAGCTCCAACGCCTACAACTAGGCCTACACCTACTCCTACACCAACCCCAACACCTACACCAAGACCAGTAGCAGAGCCAACGCCGCCATCAAAAACTACAACTAAAAACTTTACAGAATCTAAAATATGTCCACCATGTGGTTACAACATGTATCTCCGAGATGTCAATGGTGTACTGTGGTGGGTCTGTGAAGATGAGGAACATTGTGGGTATAAGGAGAAAGTAACAGAGCCAGACATTTTGAAAAAGTATGGGTATACGGAACAACTCAAATCACTTTAATAATAAAAGGAAAGCAATATCCTACCCATTTAAAGGATAGAATTAATAGGCGATAACATAAACTATCCACAATTAAAGAGGTGATAAAATGCCCAAATACTTCGGACCTGCCATAATAGGCATTTTGCTAACGATTATTCTCGGCATCTTCTTAACGCCTTTCATCTCAGTGTTTATCGGTGGTATGATTGCAGGCATCATGTGCAAGGGTGGTGCTAGCGGCGGTGCTGGGGTTGGCTTTCTCTTGGGCGTCATTTCAGCCATGCCCTTTTTCATAATGGCAGCTGTACTTGCATCTATTATCCCCTTTGCAGGTGCGATAATGGGCGGACTTGGTGTAGCTTTAATGGTGATTATCGGAGCAATCGGTCTCGTTGGGGGCGTGATCGGTGGATTACTGGGCTGAGAGTCTTGAGTTTGTATCCCAAGTCCAAGAAGTAGGACGTGGTCTGGGAGTTCAATGAGAGGATTAGTAATTGGATAGTCAGTTTGGGAAAATAGTATGGCAAAGGACATCCTTTTTGAAGATGATATATCCTATGGTTAAAGCTTTTTATCTTCGTTAATTCTAAAATTAGTTAAGCTTAAGGTTCGGTATGAGTTAAAATTATTGAGTTACTTATATGTTAAAGGATAAAACACCAACAAAAAAGGTTGTATGGGCCAAAAGGTTTGTATGGGCTATCATTCTAATTGTGATAACAAATATTTTCACTGAAGTAACTGATATCGTAATTGTTCAGCCAATAACAGACCCTATTAAAAATTTTTTCAATCCACCTAAGGTGAGTTTGAAAATAGACCCACTACCATACCCTATGTCTGCACCAAATGGAAATTATATAATTAGAGTGAACGTGAAAAATAATGGTACAAAAACTCTAGAAAATATAATGATAGACTATAAGATGGAGGGTATAATCAATGAGACTAAGAGAACTCATTTACAACACAAAACATTCTTGGATCCGGGTGATGAAGATTATTTTGAGTTTGAAGTAACTGGTCTTAATCCAAATTGTTCTATAAGAGCAGATGCATTTACACTAGAATTTTATAAGGATAAAACGGGACAAAGGTATGTAAAAATAATTAATTTCTCGAGTGATATCTGCATGTATCGTAATTTGCAAATTAACATAACTGCCAAAGATTTCAGCTTGCCTTATACTTATCCGTATCCATATTCTGAAGGAAATATCAAAGCAATTATAAGCGGGATTGGGGGAGATATTCGACTATATGAAGAAGCCCAAGATAAAAGTGAACTAGTTTGTTTTTATCGTGGGACTGGGTTCTTACTTGATATCGAAACCGCTTGCCTAAGGGGGGATTTAGATCCAGAATTGTGCCAAGAATATCTGGAGAGGTAGTTCACTCAAAGTTCTAGTCATGGTATCTAAACAATAAAACCACCACTCACCCAAAATCGTTTAAAAAAGTTTTATCCCCTCAAATTTCTTAGAATAACTTCTTTCATATCAGCGCCTCTCTTTTTTATCGGTGGTTATGTACAGTTTGAATCCTCCCTAACTATCACTCCCCCATAATCTGTACGATGATCCTGCGCGATCTGGGCCTTACGTCCAGGTCTATGAAAACGATTTGCTGCCATGTGCCTATCAGCAATTTTTTGTTCGAGAAGGGAACGGTCAAACTTGGCCCCATCATGGACGCTCTCACGTGAGAGTGCCCGTTGCCATCTCCCCACCTGAGATTGTGCTTGTATTCTATGCCCTGGGGCATCATTCGTTCCAGTGCATTTTTCATATCTTCCAGAACTCCTGGTTCATACTCTACCGTTGTTATGGCGCCAGTAGAGCCAGGCACGAAGGCCGTTAAAATTCCGTCATTCAGCTGGGACTCCCTGAGGGATTCGGCAACTTTATCGGTGAGATCGATGATGTCGACGTTCCCCTTCGTCTGAAAGCTTATTTCCCTCGTTAATACGGTCATTTTCATCACCCAATACATAGTTTCGTCATGGAAATATCTTATTTTATCTTCTTAAGAAACCCCGAAGTACGACCAATCTTTCAAAGAAGTGCTTTTCGCTCATGATTTCATCGACCACTAAGCCAAGTGACTCCATTCTCGCTGTGATCTGCTCGATGCCTGTCAGTGAAGATGCCAGCAGCAATATTCGCCCGTCTTCTGCCAGATAATCCTTCACTCGGTCCAAAAAACGGTTGATGGTCGTCCGACCGCTGCCCCCTCCGTCCCATAAAACATCCATGTCGGTCTTTTGCTCTTCGGAAGGCAGGTAGGGTGGATTGAACACTATCAAGTCGAATTTTGCCCTGAAGTTGATCCCGTCAAACAAATCTGTCCTTATGACGTCTATGCCGTTCAATTTGGCGCATTTCACGGCTTGTGGACCGATATCAGTGGCAATCACCTGTGCAATGTCTTTAACGAACATCGAGATGATTCCAGAACCGGTTCCGATCTCTAAAACCCTGTCTGATTTTTGCACCTCTCTCAAGACCGCTTCTACCATCAGGAACGAGTCCTCAGCAGGTTCATAAACCTTTGGCAGTATTAGGATCTCTTTGTCCCTATACAGGATATTCATAGCGCGCACCATAGATCAAATTGGATAAAGCAGCCAGTTCTTCCGGATACAATTTTTCCGGTCGTTTAGACATCAGGTCCCGGGGCAGCATATCGATGAGTTTTCTCGCGTCCCCCAGGTTCAGCATGTGGGCCGCATTGAGGATTGCATTTTTCATCTGCTTTCTTCGCTGCGTAAACATCGCAGCCACAAAGTCAAGGAAAAAATCCCTATCTAGGTTTTGAGTTCGCGGCACCAGTCTTACTATGGCAGATTTCACCTCTGCCTGCGGATAGAACGCTGTCTTTGGCACGATTTCCAGAATTTGGGTCTCGGCCAAATACTGTGTTACGACGGATAAGCGGCCATAATTTTCCGTGTCGGTGGTTGCCATCATTCTTTTTGCGAATTCATGTTGATACATCAAGATGCCGAGCGTGAAGTCATGTTTGAGGAGCTTGAAGGTGATATCGGAGGAGATGGAATAAGGCAGATTTGACACGACTTTGTCAAACTTTGGAAATACCACTTGAAGGGCATCGCCGTGAATCATCTTGACGTTTGTGAGTGAAAGATCGTCCAGCACCTCTACCAGGCGATGGTCCGATTCGATTGCGATTACATTTGCAGCGTTTTTTGCTAAGTTTTTCGTCAGGTTACCTGTGCCAGCTCCGATCTCTAGAACGGTCTCCTTGCCATCTAACTCAGCATATCTGATGATTCGATCTATCACTTTCTCATCGATTAAAAAGTGTTGATCCCCCAATATTACCTCACGAAAATTCGATATTTTGTATGCTCATCCCTTAGCTCTTCCTCGATTCTGTTGACGATGAGCTTATCTGGACGGTGAAGGCCTTGGACCCTTTTTGTTAGATCCTCAAAGCTTTTAAAATCGCCTTTTTTCCGCTCGTTAATGATGCCCCACATCAATTTTTTCCCTATGCCGGGCAGCAACTCCAGTTGGTGCAATCTTGTTGTCAACGGCTCTGCATCATTGAAAAAGTCGATAAATCTGCCCTCGTCCAGCTTGACTATCTCCTCAAGGACATAGGGGAGCTCTATCTTAGCGCCATGGGTCAACTCGTCATATTTTAAGCGACGCTTCACAT
Source organism: Methanocellales archaeon (assembly GCA_028715985.1). Classification (NCBI taxonomy): domain Archaea; kingdom Methanobacteriati; phylum Methanobacteriota; class Methanomicrobia; order Methanocellales; species Methanocellales archaeon. Next base: position 62,861 of record JAQUQR010000002.1, on the reverse strand, counting down.
GGTCGATTTCATCTCTGTCGCCCTCTCCTATGTAGACTCTTTTATGGACCTCTGGCACTACTCCCTCTTTCGGGATCAATTCCAGCAGCACGAAACGAATCTCACCCACGCCATGGACTATGGGCTTTTTCTGATATACGGGCCGAGGATCATCTGGATGACCATATTGTAAATAGTCTAGAATCCATATGTAATCCTCCTTACCCTCCTTCTGCATCATCGCCCACCTCCTAGGCGTGATCGTTAACAAGACTCAATATCGTCTCTAGCTCTTTTTCTACAAGCGTATATCGTTCCTTTGCGTATATCGACCTAAGCTCATCTTTTGTCTTTGGCATTATATCGGTAATATGGATGGCGATTTCTGGTTTCATTTTCTCTAGTTTGAGGAGAGCCTTTGCCAAAGCACGGGATGACTCTGCGCTGGTCTTTGCAAACTTATTGGCGTGCTCAATTGCCCGCCTTTGCTCATATCTCAGCTCTTCCCCATTTTTTAGCCTTTCATCCCGAATTTTATTTAGGATGTCCTTTACCTCAGCAAGAGTTAATAGCTCCTCGCTTACAACTTCTTTTATGATCATGGGCTCACCTTTGGGGCTTGAGATGAGAAGGACGAATGATCAGCTCTTTGAGCCTATTTCCATCCATCACTTCCACTAGGTATGCTCTACCCCTTCGTCCTGTCACCTCAGCGGTTTTACCATGAAATGAAGGGTGAGGGGCACCCCTATGAATGCTAGGGTCTATGGTGATGTGAACTTTTTGCCCTATCTCAAATTTCTGAATAGCCCTAGTTATGGGCGACATCCCCCTCTCTTTTATATCTTTTTTAAGCTTATATCTCGTTTTTCTTCTTGAGCCTGGCATGTTTAACCCCAATGACGTCTAATTCCTTAACCCATACTTTAGTTCCGAGAAGTTCGGAAAGGTTCGGATTTGTCCTTTCATCATCACCAGAAATCAGTTCCTTGACGTACAACCCGGATTCACACCTGATGCAAATAGTCGCGCCCTCTGTATCCAAATCCATGAGTTTGGCGAAATGCACAGTTCTTGCTCTGACTTTGTCAGATCGCCGATGTGCTACCCTACTGGGCGTTCTTTGTTTGATTTTAGTACATAATCTATCCAGTGAAGCTTTTAGTTCCTCCTCCGAAACTGCTTCACTAAATGTGAGTCTGAGCCTATAAACTTTATCTGCATCGGCAGTTTTGACCTCCGCCACCATTTTCTTTTCAACGAATCCCAGCCCCTTTATCTCAATCCTATTCTCCGCCGATCTATTGATGCTGTTCTCTAGGTCTGTCAGATCGAAATGCCGATAGAGTGGCTCTTTTACCTCCAACACGAAAGGTCTTCCCGTTCCGAGCATGAGTGCATCTATATCTTCGCGTCCAGCGCCGTGAAGTATGACATCCGTTCCCCCACTGAATTCCATTACGGGATCTTTCATCAGTCCCTCCACGGATGTTGTGTAAAGTGTCCCTTTGTAATCACAGTCTTCGCATCCTTCACCTTGACACAGTGGGCAAGACCACCTCGTTTGTGGTATTCCCCTGGCAAGTTTCTTGTATCGACCATATATGAACAAGGAACTGCTTTGCAATTCGACTTTGTCCTCGGCTAGATTAAGCAGGACGAAGATGTCGGGTCGATCAAAATCAACCTCTTTATCGGTCTCTTCTTGAATCAACTTTCCGATCTCTCGATTCAATTCTGATTTGAGCGGTTCAGCCCATATTGTGCTGGATGTTGCCGCCCATAGTATCTCCTCGTTCTCGGCAAGCAGTCCTGATACCTTTGTGCAGACGAGAAAGGTATCATATTGGTATTTTTTAAGCAACGTCAGTGACCGCTGAACCCAAACATCCAAGCTCTGGAACAGATCGTTGCAAAGCCAGCACTTCTCGTCAGTCCCATCAATGTTCAAAATGGATCTAGCCTGCTTTGTGCACGGTGCAAGTCTTTTGAGGAGGGAGGAGTCGCCTTCCTTAAACTTTTGATGACCAAGCATAGCTAAGGCGGTCTTTAATGCACCGCCCCTTTCCTCATTTGTCAGCCCAGTAGATAGCTTTGCAAACTGTCTTCCTAAACAATGGTCGCATATTGGCCCCTCCTCCAAAATCCTAATTGCAATATCAAGTAGGTTCATGAGCGTAAGTCAATGGTCTGGGATATATTGGGGCCAGTTGAGAGTATCGTGATTGGTACTCCGACATCCTGTTCTGCATTACTCACGAACTCTTTTATGGTATCGCTAAGGCTATCATAGTCTGTAACGCCATGACAAGATGGATCGAGTTTGTCTAAACCCGTTAGAGCGACTTGTGTCGCCCCATTGACCCTAGCTGAATATTTTGCCATATGGCCGTCCCACATACCTATGCGTCTTTGTCTGCCAGTCACGGTGCCGTATTCCACAATGCCCATACGCTTAGCCTCCTCTGGACTCACCTCAGTTGGAAAAGGTCCTTCACCAACCCGCGTTGGAAATGCCTTAAAAACGATTATTACATCATCTACCCGGGTTGGGCCTATCCCGACATCAGCTGCGATCTGGGATGCCGTTGTATCCTTTGATGTTACGTAGGGATATGTACCATAGAATAGCGATATACCAAATCCTTGCGTTCCTTCTATAATTACCCTTTGGCCTGCATCAAGGGCATCGTTGATCTCCAGTGGAACATCCGTAATATAGGCCTTTAACTCCTCGACTTCTTTTGCTTGCCGTGCGCATCTCATAACCCTATCCTTATTGGCTGGCCCACATCCAGTGCCTGTGCTTCCTATCTCACTTGCCAACCGTTTATTTTGCCTATCTTCTAGGATGTGCTTTTCCTCGATGAGAGTGCACCTACTATCGATGCCAATTCTATCCTGAACTCTAAACTCTTTTATTTCGCGCTCTAAGACATGGGAGTCGATCAAAACACCAGCTCCAATTAGAAGCCTAGCATCTCCATAGATAAATCCCGAGGGCACCATTCTAATGCCATGCTTTTGCTTGCCTTCTTCGACGGTATGCCCAGCATTGGGGCCGACGCCACCTCTTGCTATTATGGATGGCTTATCTTTTAGGGCAAGATGTGCCACGATCTTACCTTTCCCCTCATCACCAAAAAATCCGCCGACTATTATAGTAGACCCCATTATAACATCTCCTTATCTAGCAACAGCATCTTTAAGATTCCCTACTACATCAAGTTTTTCTTATTTCGGAGGAAAACATTAATAATGAGGATACTAAAACTAATAACCAACATCAATAGTAACCTAGGAGGTCAAAGATGTCAGAAACAAAGAGGTCAGAAGATAACGTGATATATGTCGGAAACAAACCTATCATGAACTACGTATTGGCAGCGGTTACGCAGTTCAACGATGGTGCAAACGAAGTTGCCATCAAGGCCAGAGGTAGGGCCATCAGCAGAGCAGTGGATACCGCCGAGGTAGTAAAAAACCGATTTATGGCAGATGTCCAAGTAAAGGATATTAAAATCGGGACTGAGAAGTTAGAGGGGGAAAAAGGCGAGAATATCAACGTTTCCTCTATCGAAATCTTCCTAAATAGGCCTTCCTAACCGGCTTTTTTAAATGAGTTGATACGAACCCTGCGGTCCAGTCAGTTGGGGGTATGGTTGGGTGAAAACCGAAATGTAAGCAGCCAATGTATACGGTACGGGCCGAAAGGGATTTGAACCCTTGGCCGACGGGTCTCTCTCTAAGGAAAAACTGCTTCTACGAGGGAGCCTCCATGTCTCTCCTTTGGATCTCATGCCCTAAGGAGCATATTTTATTTTATATCTTGAGTTCGCTCCCTTTGGTTAAGAGCCCGTTGCTCTACCTGACTAAGCTACCGGCCCTGAAACATACTTAGGGTCATTGTATTTAAATATTGACCGAAAGACGGATAAGGGCATCTGATGTTAGCATTCATTATCATGCAAAAGACACAGAAAAAAGAGGGAATGTTAACTAAAAAAGCGCCTAAATATGCCATTCTAGGTTGTGGCAGTGTCGGCTTTGCAGTTGCCAACGAGCTTAGGGCACAAGGTAAAGAGTTCATCGTCATCGATAAAGATCCTCAACGAGTTGAATCTCTTAGAGATCAAAAACTTGAAGCAATACAAGGCAACATCAGTGATCCCAAGGCATTGAGGCGGGCTAATCTAGAAAGGTTCGGGGCTGTGCTAATACTCAGTTCAAACGTTCAGGCAAATCAAAGTGCGCTCAAGATCGTCCAAGAGATATCCCCTGTTATCAATACAGTGGTAAGGGCAATAGACCCGGTGACCAAGGAGAAATTAGAAGATGCTGGCGCAGATATGGTCCTTCTCCCGTCCTCGATCATAGCAACTACTGCCGTACAATATCTCGAGCGCGTCGAAGCCGTTCGACATGGGAGGGAGTTGCTCAAACTCTTGAAGGGAGTTGGGAGGGGCGGCAAGCTGGGGGTTGTCATCCATGATAATCCGGATCCAGACGCAATCGCAAGTGGTTTGGCATTGAAATATATGGCAGAGCATATTGGCATAGGTGCAGAGGTACTCTATCAAGGCGATATTGGTCACCAAGAGAATCGGGCATTCATAAACCTACTTAAGATCCAATTAAAACGAATCAACGAATCGAATTTGAGTGAATTCAACAAAATCGCGCTTGTAGATACGGCTCTTCCAGGCGCCAATAACTCACTGCCAGAAGGTGTGAAGGTCGACATAGTGGTAGACCACCACCCAGTCGAGATCGAAAAAGTCGGCGCAACTTATTATGATATCCGACCTAACATGGGTGCAACAGCTACTATAATGACTGAGTATCTCCAAGAGTTGGGCATCTCGATTACTAAAGAACTTGCAACTGCACTGCTTTATGGCATAAGAACCGATACGCATGAGTTCAAGATGGAGACAGACCCCGCAGATTTGACGGCAGCGGCGTTTTTGTATCCTCTAGCAGATCACGACCTGCTCGGAAAGGTTGAGATGCCGTCGATGTCCACTGAAACGCTGGATATCTTGGGCGAAGCTATCCAAAGCAGGCGCATTAAAGGAAGCTATTTGATTTCGAATGTAGGTCTGATAAGAGATAGGGATGCAATCCCTCAGGCTGCGGATTATCTCCTAAATCTTGAGGGAATAACGACTGTTATCGTGTTCGGACTTGGTGGTGAAAACATCTATATTTCCGGAAGGAGCAAAGACATCAGACTGAACATCGGAAATGCGATGAGGGCGGCTTTTGGGGATATTGGCTCTGCTGGTGGGCATTCTACAGCTGCTGCTGCACAGATTCCCTTGGGGGTTTTCAGTGGAGTGAAGGACAAACAAACGATCATGCGTTTGTCCGAAGAGGCGGTGATGAAAAGGTTCTTGGCAGCAGTTGGTGAGAAAGAGGGCGAATAAATAATTACCTCTCGGTCAGCAACTCATCAATGAGCTTCCTTCCCTCCTCCGTACTGAATAGCGGTATTTCCCAATCTTGAATGACTTTGCTTCTCCTGGAGAGCACTCTTAGATGCTTTTTAGGGTCATATCCGGGCTTTTGGTACATTTCTTTACATATTAGGATACCGCGCCTCTGCCATGTGGGGGTCTTAGCCAAGTTGATGCCTCTTTCAAACAACATGTCATGTATCTCCTTCGAATTCATACCTTTCATGTTAAGCGCTGCAGCCCGTTTGGATAAGCCATCCTCTAGTAGCGCATAGTACCCATATGAGTTGACATGATTTCTCCATGCTTCCGCTTGGCGTAGTTCCAGATATTTGTGAACGTCCCGCTTAGAAAGAGGTATAACCTTAGCATCAAAAGAAATCGTTGTTTTTAGTGTTAAAGATAATGCGCTTGCTAAGAAAGAAGGGATGATCGAATCCAATTTTTCAATTCTTCCCTGGAAAGGGATTTTTAGGAAGAATATATTAATCTCATCTGAAAATATATATGCAAACCTTGGATTCAACCCACTCTCTCTCATGAGAGTTTCAGTGGCATCTGCCATTGCAGCTATAAACTTTTTATCATAGGGTTTTTTGAAGTTTTTGAGCAACTTCTTGAAGTTTCTTCCATCTACACGGATGGCGATTGGAGGCACAGCTCTAATATTTGAATAAATCTCTCTATCTTCCATTTTTTAGGAGTTTACTCTTGTTTTGCTTCTTGCTTAATGCGGCCAGTTGTTTGCTTTATAACGACGACGTCTCCAACCGAGAGCACCCATCTGTACGGGATGATGATGCCCCTACTCTGAACATCAAATAAATCTGGGTTAACATCAGAAACCGCCAACCCAGTTACCCTCCTGTCATCTGCATCAAGCACCACGTCGTTGACTTTTCCAACGCGTTTCCCCTGATCCGTGTAAACGTCTAAGCCAAATAGAGACGTTATTTCTGCTCTCATATCTATCCTATCCTCTCCTCTCCTATCTCCACCTACCATGGGAACTATGAAGATATATAGTTTATTAGACTATTACCTATATAACTTATTAGACTATTACTGTGAAGAAATGAAAACATCAATACAATTGGGAAAGATAATCGGGATACCTATAAGGTTGCATATCAGCTTCCTTTTGATATTGCCTCTGTTCGCATATGCATTTGCGACGACAAATACGCCCTCTGGGGAATGGATGCAGTCGCATACATTGGGCCTATTAAATACCCCCATCGGCTTTGGTGGCATGGGGAATTCGCTGATAAGATATGTTTCCGGCACGATTGTAACCCTCACATTATTCTCTTGCGTCCTGCTGCATGAACTGGGACATTCCTATATGGCAAAGAGGCATGGAATAGGGATAAAAAGCATAACCTTGATAATATTCGGTGGAATCTCTTCCATGGAGGAGATCCCCCCTGATCCTAGGATAGAGTCAAAGGTCGCCGTAGCAGGTCCAAGCGTTAGCTTGGCGATGGGGCTTAGTTTTTATTTTATGTATAGCTTGCTAGAATTCGTTTCACTCGGTATTGTGAGGACCTCTGTTGGAATGCTTGCCTTCTACAACCTCATATTATGTGGATTTAATCTTCTGCCTGCGTTCCCGATGGATGGGGGGCGCCTGCTACGCTCTTGGTTAGCCAAGAGAATGTCCTACTTAGATGCAACGAATAAAGCGGTATCTGTCGGAAAAACCTTCGCACTTATCATGGGCACGTTCGGTCTTTTTTATGGTGGCTTTTGGTTTATTTTAATAGCCTTCTTCGTCTATATCGGTGCCTCAGAGGAGAAGAAAGCTACAGAGGTTACAGTGGCATTAAGAGGAGTCAAAGTTCGGGATATAATGACCTCAGACGTAAAAGCAGTCAAACCAGACATGTTGGTCAGCGAGCTTGTTGATTTGATGTTCAAGGAAAAACATATGGGATACCCTGTCGTAGATGATAACGTAATCGGGATCGTTACATTTAACGACATTCGGCAAATTCCGTCAGACAAACGAGACTCTATATATGTGGCCAATATAATGACTCGTGAAGTAATTTCTGTCCAACCAGACGATGATGCGATCACGGCTCTAAAACTGCTATCAAAACATGACATTGGTAGGTTGATAGTTATGGAAGAAGGTGCTATGGTCGGGATCGTGTCTAGGGCTGACTTGGTGAGGTCCTTGGAACTCTTGGGTCAAATGAGACTATGAATCCAGATATCATCATCATCGGAACTGCGCATGTCTCTGATAAAAGCATCGAGGAAGTGCGATCAACCATCGATCGAGAAAAACCAAATGTTGTTGCTGTGGAATTATGTCCTAGGAGATATAAAGCGCTTAAAGGCGAAATACAAACGGAGCCGTCGATAAAAGATATTTTGCATGGAGGATACCTCCTGCTAGTCCAATGGCTTCTTGCATGGATACAAAATAAGATCGCCTCTGAGAAAGGTGTGGAGCCAGGTGCAGAGATGATATCCGCGATAGAGGCCGCGGAGAAAACTGGCGCAAGCCTAGCTCTCATAGATCGGGATATAGGCATAACGCTACGACGATTTTGGAGCAGAATGACATTTTTTGAGAGAATACGGATGTTTTTTGCCCTGATAAGCGCATCTCTTGGGGAAAGAGAAGAGATCGATATGGAAACGATCACAGAGGAAGACGTAGTTGCTCAGCTAGTATCCGAGCTACGATCGTTCTCGCCTAGTGCGGCGAAGGTTCTCGTAGACGAGAGGGATGCATATATCGCTGGAAATCTTTTAAATGCGGCTAGGGGCGGTAAAGTAGTTGCAGTCATTGGTGCGGGTCATAGAAAAGGCGTAGAAAAATTTCTTACACATCCGGAGCTAATACCTCCGTCTGAAGAGCTGGTGCACATCCCCAAAAAACTAAACGTGATGAAATTCCTTGGTGTACTGGTGATGCTGACCATCCTAATGACGTTTGTGCTTTTGGTCATGTCAGTTCCATTAGAAAAATTGCTCGTCGTTCTGGGATATTGGTTTATAATAAACGGCACACTTAGCGGATTGGGAGCTCTTCTTGCGGGAGCTCATCCCCTATCCATAGCAACTGCATTTGGAATAGCGTGGCTGACATCACTACATCCTTTCTTGGCTGCCGGTTGGTTTGCTGGACTGGCTGAGGCATATGTGAGAAAGCCCACAGGTAATGATTTTAAGAGGATGATGGATGCTGAAACCCTTGATGATTTACGAAAAAATCGATTGTTTAGGGTTATACTGGTTGCAGCTTTCGCGAACATAGGGAGTACAATCGGAACTTTCGTGGGCATATACGTTGTTTTACATATGACAGGCATTGACCCAAGGCTTATCCTCGAACATGCACTTTCAATGATAATGGGATGATAAAAATAGAATACTAGCCATCGATATGGACATAAAATAAGATTCATCTCAATTATAATTTTCATTGGCTATTTTATTTGTGCGCAGAAGGATATGATGAGGAATTTCTATCCCAACTTTATAAAATTAGCTAGCTCTTCTCTACTTTTGTTGCGTATGAGACCAGCTTGCTGTATGGTGGGTATTAACTCACGAGTAGACAGAATATAAGGATTATGATTAAGGGATTGCTATCATGGGATTTATTGGGTGATTGGGGCTTATGGTATCGCCACGCCGTGTTTAACATTTTCTAAGCTGTAATCCTTTACATCCTTTGTAATATTGGGGATATTTGCAACCCTTAGTATACCTCTACCACCATCAGAACTATTTATATTGTCGTTTAACACGTATTACATACAAGTGATTGATCAATGAGAATTGTCATGAAATTTGGGGGGACATCCGTCGCTGATGGCTCCAAGATAAAAAATGTGGCATCGCTGATCAAGCGGTTTTACGATGAAAAAAATGAGATCATTATCGTAGTTTCAGCACTATCTGGCGTTACCGACCAATTGGAGAAAGCTGCCAGAAAAGCCGCGGAAGATGGCGGAATAGCTGACGTGAAAGCTTTCATCGAGCATCTTAGGGGGCGTCACTATGCGGTTGCGCAGGAAGCGGTTGCAGAAGGGGAAATAAAAGTTGTAATCGAGGAGTTGGATGCGAGATTGAAAGATCTGGAGAACGCCTTGATCAGCATCTGCCATCTGAGAGAGCTCACGGCTAGGTCACACGATTACCTGTCATCGTTCGGAGAGCGGCTGTCTGCCCCAATTCTCTCAGCTTCGCTGAAATCGATGAATTTGCGCTCAATAGCGCTCACGGGCGGAGATGCCGGTATTGTGACTGATAGCAATTTCAAATGTGCGAGACCTTTATTGGATATGACCTATGTCAAAGTCAAAGAGCGAATTTATCCACTGCTCGAGAAAAAGATCATTCCAGTTATAACTGGATTTGTGGCAGCTGACGCCAAAGGTATCATCACGACGTTAAGTCGGGGTGGCTCTGATTATACTGCATCCATCATAGGGGCTGCAATAGATGCCGATGAGATTTGGATATGGACCGATGTTGACGGAATCATGACTGCAGACCCGAGGATAATTTCTGAGGCAAGAACGCTGCCTATAATCTCTTACTTGGAAGCAATGGAGCTCTCCTACTTCGGAGCAAAGGTACTCCATCCGAAAACCATAGAGCCAGCCATTCAAAAAGGAATCACAGTACGCGTTAGGAACACATTCAATCCCGATCATCCCGGAACCCTCATCATAAAAGCACATGAACATATCAAAGATATTGTAAAGGCAGTGACATTGATACAAAACATCGCACTGATTAATATTAGTGGCTCTGGCATGGCTGGCACTCCTGGCGTAGCAGGTCGTGTCTTCTCTGCATTGGGCAGAATTGGAGCGAATATCATGATGATCTCTCAAGGCTCTTCAGAGGCCAACATATCTCTGGTGATAGACAAAACACAACTAGATATCTCTCTCCATGCGCTTCAGACGGAATTTACCGAAAATATAATAAAAGATATATCTTATGATGAAAACGTCTGTGTTATTGCGGTTGTAGGTGATGGTATGGCTGGCACTCCTGGCGTAGCAGGCCGTGTCTTCTCTGCATTGGGCAGAATTGGAGCGAATATCATGATGATCTCTCAAGGCTCTTCAGAGGCCAATATATCTTTTGTTGTAAACAGATCAGATGCACAGAAGGCTTTAAGGGCATTGCATGACGAGTTCAAGCTGGGTGTCGAAAGATGAGTATGACGTATTCCAGATCTGGCGTTGACATCTTCAAAGAAAACAAGGCTATCGAAGCGTTAGTAAAGCATCTAACGTTTAAACGAAGGGGTTTGGGCGCCCCTTTAATTGACATAGGGCATTATGCGGGTTTGATCGAGTTAGGGGACTTCGCTCTGGCGATCACCACGGATGGTATCGGCTCTAAGGCAATCATCGCAAGTGCTATAAAAAAATGGGATACGGTTGGCATCGACTGCATAGCGATGAACGTTAATGACATTCTTTCCATAGGGGCAGAGCCATTGGCATTCGTGGATTATCTTGCCATGAATACTCCGAACGAATACATCTCAGAACAGATCGGAGTTGGGCTGCAAAGGGGGGCAGAACTCTCAAATATATCCATTGTGGGAGGTGAGTTTGCTACGCTGCCAGAAATAATCAACGGATTTGATTTGGCTGGCACCTGTGTTGGTTTGGTTTCAAAAGAACGGATGATCACGGGGGAGCAAATCAAGATAGGCGATTTGCTTCTCGGCTTGCCAAGCTCGGGTATACATAGCAATGGGCTGACACTTGCAAGAAAAGTCATTAAGAGCTGTTCTTACTCCTATGAAGATATATTTCCGTTAAATCCCAGAAAAAGCATAGGTGAGGAGTTGTTAACTCCAACACGTATTTATATGGAAGTATTGGACCTGATAAAAGAGTGCGATGTACATGGATTAGCGCACATTACTGGTAGTGGGTTGCTAAAATTGAACCGCTTCACTAACGGATTTAAGTTTGACAACCCATTAGAGCCCAATGATATTTTTAAATTTCTGCAAAAAGAAGGCAATATAAGTGATATCGAGATGTATAGGACTTTTAATATGGGGATGGGGTTCTTGGTAATCCTTTCGGAAAAGGATGCAGAAAAGGCTTTAGAGATCACGGATGGCAAAATAGTTGGAGAGGTTGTCGAGAAAGGGATTGCAGTTAGGGATATTGTCGTCAAATAGGTTGTCATCAAATAGGGGAGAATGCATCATGTGTGTGAGTATTTTTGTCAGGGGGAGTCACAAGTAAATTTTTTCGAGGATTACGTGGGGGCCCAAAACGTTTGGTCAAAGGGCAAAGATAGCAGGAACGACTTGCTTGTGTGCCACTTGGCGGCCTGATTCAGCCAACTTTTTACGTCTCCTAAATCTCTTACCAGATGCCTCAATTTGCCTAGTTGACATCTCAACGGACTTCTTTGCTTAGGCTTAATTAATGATGAACAAAACTATGTCTTATCTAGCTAGCTAGGCAAAGCAAGAAAATATGCGTAAAGAAATATCGATGGGTATCTAAGTTCCAAGCGGTAATGTTCGTGTCCAATTTTTGAATTAATTTATTTTCTTTTCTTTTATTTTATTTAATACTTGCCAACGATCTTTGTTCTATCGATCCTGATACCTGTCGGGGTAACTATTATCTGGTTCTCTCCTATGCCAGCAATGTCCCCATGAACATCTGCAGCTACTTGTTTGAGATCTCTCACAGCTCTCTCAGATGTCGCCTTATCATTTTTGATGTGGGATATGTCTATTATCAAGATGTTTCCGTCATATACTTCCTTCTTTAATTCTGGGAGTTCATTTGGGGTTGCCATCTGCGCAATCCTGACATACATCTCAGCAGGCACGTCTTCTAAGATCTCTTCGTATTGCCCTATATCTAACTCATCGTACTCCGTTACTTCCGGTTTTTTTGCTCCAATCAATTTATCTATAAAACTTGGCAAAGTAATCACCTCTTATCGATATGAATGGGTTAGGTATTTAAATTTGTTTCCAAGGCCCCAAATTTCCATATTTTGTCGCCAACGTAGTGAACGGATTTAATTGCTTTTCCCTTGCTGCCCATCATCTCTTCTCCTGAGATCAATGCGATTCCTATCGCTATGGGCTTTCCATGAACTTCATCTGAAACAATGACTGTATCCCCTTTTTGTATCTCTGTGTCTGCATTTATAATACCCGGGCACATTATGTCAGCGCCATTAGACACGAATTTAACAGCACCCATATCAACGATGACTCGCTTTTTCTTCAGCTTAAATCTCATTGCACCTCTTAGGGTAGGATACAGTCTTTCACCGAGCATGAAAAACATAGGATCACCATCTACAAGTATGAAATCATATTCATCCGTCTCAGCGATCTCCAACTTTTTTTCAACAAAAAATTGCTCGACATCGGGCCCGAACATGGATTTTAATCTATCCAATACTTTTTCTTTAAAGTCACTTCTTAAGTGGTATCTAGCTTTTAATTTCATCCTGACACCTAAAAAGCATATTATGGTTTTACGTTTTCTGTACTGATAAAATAATTCTCATCATTCTTATACACTTATTCTTATATGCTATGTGCTCAATGTTTTTTTATTGTGTTGTATTATGTTGTATTGTAATATGATACAATGTTAGGGTATTAAAGTTTTGCTTTCCCTGCGGGAATAAAAATAATTTCATCTGATATATGGCCCTGTCTATTTGAAGTTCAACCGATGGGCTGAATTTAGGTGAAGAACTGGGATCGGAACCCTTTATACGTGAGTATGAGCACCGCAACAGGTTAATTTGTGTTATACGAATCGGCCCCTACCAAGTGGCTTAGGTATTATGTAAAGTAAATAAAGACAAAAGATTTTTATTTGTTATTACGTACATTTCTAACTTTGGGAATAGGCACCAGTTCTTAAAAAGATTAAATTCATCAGTAAACGAAGGATTATAATTGATGATGTACTAAAAGAACTGGGAGATGCTTAATGAGTGTGCTGCAAACAGGTCGGATATGTATTAAAGAGCGCAAAATCCCATGTGCGAGGTAAAACGATGGCAGAAGATATTCGCAAAAAGCTAAGGGAAAAGTACGAAGAAACAGCTGTGGAAGATATCTCTCCGATAAGAGATCCGTTGGATGATGTGATAAGAGGAAAAAAGAAACTAAAAGACGCCATATATGAAGGTAAGGGAGAAAGTTGATGGCGCTGTGTTGGGAGCGGCACTCATTAATTAATCCAGTTCCGGGATGCACCATTTATGAAAACTATGAACTTTATCCCCTATCAGACATTTAACCAACTTTTTCATTAGGCCCATTATATTTTTTGGCCTCGTTGAATTTCACATTGCTATTTTATCTAGTGTTCAGTAATACTCCCTAAGGTCTTGGATTTCTTTATTGATTCATATTTCCTAAATATCTGTCACTTTTGGCATCATCTCTGGAATGTCGAAATTTATCATTTCAACGCTTCTCAAAGCCACAAAAAACGAAAGTTTTATATAGTAAAGTATACTTTACGTATAGTAGACTTTACAAATGCCATTAACAAAGAACAAGTTGAGGGAATTCAGAAACAAGGCCAGATTAAGCCAAGAAAAACTGGCTGAAAAAGTTAGCGTGACAAGACAAACGATAATATCCATAGAAAATGGAAAATACACTCCCTCCCTGGAACTTGCATTGAAATTTGCTGAGCAATTCAAATGCACAGTTGAAGACTTGTTTGGCATTTAGGAGGTAATAACATGCAAATGAAAAATAAAACGAGAGTAACTATAATGTATTCAATTGCATTAGCTTGTATCGCGCTCGGACTATTGCTTAATCACTTTAATCTGGGAAGTTCTGATTTCCAGATATATGATTCTGTAGGTACATGGCTTATATATGTGGGTTTTATTGGCATCATCATTGCAACGGTAAGATTGTTGGTGCACAAAAAAGAAAGGGTAATTGACGAAAGAATGGAGTTTGTTGCCGCGAAATCATTACGGTTTGTATTCCTGTGCTTTTTTATTTTAGCATTTGCGATTATGATCGCTGACGGAATAAGGCCAATTACAACGCCCTATCACCTGTTTATGAGCTATCTGGTGTGTATAATGTTGGTGATCTATATGGCAACCTACAAAACATTATTAAGATTCTATTAATTTTTGTTTTTGCTGTTGTAGGAGTCGAAATTTAACTATACTTCCCTCTGCTAATTGCAATAATACAATCGCAGTGAGGACAAATATACATTGAATCTTGCCTTAAGAAACCCCTACCTTTTTGATTCATCTTCAAATTGTCAAAAGTGACTTCCAGTTTGCAATGGGGACATTTTGCCATATGGAGCTGTAGGACTCTCCAATATAAAAAATTTTGTGGATTATTGAACACGGCGAAAAAAAAATTCTAAGCTAAGTAAGTTTGGGTTCCGTCAATTCAAGGAAAGGCACAGGAGTTAAGTGGCTTCAGTGTCCTCAGTCTTTGCAGTTTCTTCCGTCTTTGCAGTCAATTTATGGGTAGCTATGCAAATACAGAGTGCGGTGAAAGGAACCGTAAGCAATACACCAATGCGCGTGAGACATCCAAAAGCGCTTATCACTGACAACAAAATCCAGATAACTAATGAAAAAGCGAAATTCTCTTTTCCTATTGCATAACTTCTCTTGAGCGAATTAATCGCACCCTGATCCTCAAGTATCGCTAAAGGAATGGCGTATTGGAAAAGCACCGCCAAAAGTATTCCAGGAATCACCAACAAGGCCAAGCCGGCAACTACTGCCAGAGAAGCGACAAGTATCAACCCCCAGCTTGTGAAAAAATAATTGAAGCCTTTGAAAACATCAGAAATCTCCACCTTCTCTCCTTTTATTATCTGTAGGCACATGTAATAAATCCCGAAAATTAGCGGAGGAATTGTGATGATTAAGACCATTCCAACAAGTGCAACCAAGGTGCCAATGATCAGAGCCACATAGTTATTCTTGAAGATATTGAAACTCTTTCTTACGGTATCATTAATTTGTTCTTCAATACTCATGGTGCCACCATTAATTAGTTACTATTACGAGGGGGTATTTATGTGTGCCTATCTATTTCTGTCTCTATCAAAAATGCCCGCATAAGTATTATATTGTTAAATGAATACATACGGAATGTGGATAATAAAAAACTAAAAATCTTGATAGAAGATTGTCTCGAAGAGATAGGTAAAATTAGTTATGTAGGTTTGATAGCTTCCAAAGAGAGTCTTGTATCTAAGTATCTTGATATATTGATTAATGCAAAAAAACTACTCCCAGATCATGCTGTTTACTTAGAGCGATTAATTTCAAATCACCAACATAACCTTAAAATAGGCCTTTTCTATCAAAATGAGGTAGAAAATTCTTTAAACCACATTTTAAAGTTGTTATCTATAAATTTTCCAGAAATAGTTGAGACCAAAAAAATACTGGAAAACGCTGAAGATAAATTAAAAGAAGCGGGAATCTCTTTCGAAAATGAAGATTTTTCATCTGTAATAAGTAAACTCAATACTGGTGTTGAATTAGCTTTGAAAGATGAGCTTGATATTCCAATGACTATCAGAAAGATTAATACGAGAAAAATTCTTGATATTTGTGTTGCACATGGTATCGGACCTAAAGAGTATCTCCAAGAACTAATTAAACATGTTGTAGAGGTTGATAATAAAATAAAGCACCAAGGATATAATCCAAACAAAACGGAAGCAATAAACGCAATTTCTGCATTTGAAGGATTTATAAAGAGTGCAAAGAAATATCCTTTTGAAGTAACGAATGAAATAAGGGATAAGATTTTCTCAGGCATATAGGATGACAAAATTAAGTTGAATTTAGTTTTTAATTTGGTTTTCCTTGAGGGGAATTGTAAAAAGTGCAATTTTCAAAGCCAAGCTGATTCAATCAGAATAGTTTTTTTTGAAAATACAAAAAAACTATTTTGCTTTTTCAGCAGCTTTTCCTATTTGGATTGTTGCGAATACTGCTAGGAGGGTTACAATAGTTGAATAGGCCAACATTGCACTAATGGTTTCTGCCGTTCCAAAGACATGTTGAAAAATTGCCTTAATCGTATCATTCCAAGCAAGGGCTGCCACCAATCCAAAGGCAGCAGTTATCAAAGCTGCTAATTTATCAATCACCTCTGCTTTCATACATGTCACTTCCTTGTGAACTATTAATATTAAACTTTTATTTAAAAATTTTTGTCATATATTAAATAAATGCATTTTCAAAAGTTGAAAAACGCTTTCACTCTTTTTATTTTAGCCATCTTTTTAAGACTTAAAATTTATTAATTACCCTAGAAACCACACTTCTATCTACGGAAGAAATATCAAGGATAGTTAATTAAAATCATTAAATAGGATAAAATATGGGCGAAAACATGCAGACAGAAATCATCAAAGAGGGCACGACTCAAATCATGGTTCCAGTATTGGATAGAGAGAAATATCACCCATCCAAGACGCCTGTGTTCTACAATCCCAAAATGGAGCTTTCAAGAGACATCAGCACAGCATGCATTGCCGCATTTGCAGGCGATCGGGACTCCTATGTAGATGCACTTGGTGCGACTGGCATTAGGGGGGTGCGAGTGGCAAACGAACTCCACTTGGACACCACCATCAATGACTGGAACTTCAAGGCTTATGAGCTGATAGTAAAAAACATTGGGTTGAATAAGCTGGATGCCAAGGCAGAGAGAAAAAATGCGAACGTACTGCTTTCTGAGTCACATTTCGATATTGTCGATATTGATCCGTTTGGTTCACCAGCGCCTTTCTTGGACTCTGCCTGTAGATCAGCGGACAAGATGCTTTGCGTAACGGCCACTGATACAGCGCCCCTCTGTGGCGCTCACAAAGCCTCTGGCATTAGAAAGTATGGCGCCTTCCCCTTGAAAACAGAATATCACGCAGAGATGGGCATACGTATTCTGCTTGGAGCCATAGCTAGGAACCTAGCTAAATATGACAAATCCATGAACTCTTTGCTGGCGCATGCCACCGATCACTATTACAGAGCGTATGTATCCCTAAAAAAAGGTGCTTCCAATGCAAATAATATGCTAAAACAAATGGGCTTCATATATCATTGTCTCTCTTGTGGTCAAAGAGGTTGGAATTCTGGCTTGGCAGTTCATATGGTCAAGGATTGCCCCCATTGTAGCTCGTCCACAAGTTTGGCAGGTCCTCTTTGGTTGGGTAGTTTGCATGACAAGAAATTCTGCAAAGTTGTTTTATCTGAACTCAGGAATAGGGAGTTTGGAACAAAGGAGCAGGCACTAAAGATCGTGCGCCTTTGCGGGGATGAACTGGATATCCCCACTCATTATGATCAACATAAGTTCTGTAAGGCTTTGAGAATTACGCCGCCTACCTTAGACAGAACTATCTTCCAACTACAAGAGGCAGGTTTTCAAGCATCTAGAACACACTTTTTTGGAACATCCTTTAAGACAGATGCTCCACTGGAGGAGATCAAAAGAATCCTTTGCCAATGACATAGATTTCAGCGCTCTCCTTCCTGGAAGCCTTGGGACCATATGCCTTAGCGAAGCTGAAATGTTTTTTGACCGCGGCAAGAAAATCAGAGAACATATCACCTTGAAACACTTTCACAACGAAATTTCCACCTGGTTTTAGTATCTTTATGGCAATGTTTAAAGCCGAATTACACAGGTCGACGGACCTCGCATGGTCTAAACTCCAGTTGCCAGATAGGTTAGGGGATGCATCGCATATGACGACATCAGCGCCACCCGTCTTCTTGATTATGCCCTGTATTTTCTGTAGAGTATTGGGAGAGGTTATATCTCCTATCAGGGTTTCCACGCCTTCTATGGGTTCAATTTCTTGTATGTCAACTCCAATGACAAAACCGCCTGAAATTTCTTTGGCTACTTGAAGCCATCCTCCAGGAGCTGCACCGAGGTCAACTACGATATTGCCGGGTCGTATCACGTTGTACTTGGCATTGATCTGCTGAAGCTTATATGATGCTCTGGACCTATACCCCTCCATCTTTGCCTTCCGATAAAAATAGTCTTCTCTTTTGCGTGGCATGATTGAAAGATGTTTGCCTATGTTTTTAAGCTTTCCAGCTTTTGACTCAACGCTCTTAATTCTGCCTTTATCGTGGTGAGATCAGTGGTCAGCCAGAACTCAAAGTCATAGCATAACCCCATAAGGCGCTGATATTCATTTTTCAATTCTATTATCTGCTTTTTGGAAGCCTCTCTTTCCATCTGGGCATCTATCCTTTTAGAAAAAGTCTCGACCTCGCTTTTCAGCTCTGCTATTTTTGCAGACGCATCCCATTCGATCTTCCTATTAACATCTATCTCAAGGATATCTATTACCTCGCTCAGATCATCAGGCACTTCTGGAAATGCACAGGGGCCAACTATCAGTTCTGATCCATGAACAGCTTCAATCCAGTGCTCTTTTATGGCGCGCCCAATTACTTCCTTTACCTTTTTGCGGGAAGGGATCCTACCTTCTCTGGAGAATATCAATTCTTTGAAAATGGCATACAATTCCTCCTCGTTTGTGATGCCCAGCACCTCAACGACTCCTGCCAGTTCCTCGAGGGATATCATATATCCTCTTATGGGGGTAATCTTAATATATAGTTATTATATGTGATAGGTGATTGACACTCAACCAGAGAGGTAGACAAAAAATGCGAATCATTTGGCTTAGGGTGAGGATGGCTCTATGTATAGTTTTTATGTGCGCTGCTCTCTTTGCTCTATTGAGTGCTATCGGTTATCTCGCAGGGGCAGGCACACCCATTTTCTATGCACTGTTTGCTTTTATCCTCGTTGGATTTCAATTCATTATTGGTCCGAAAATGGTCGAACGATTTATGGGAGTTAAATATGTTTCCCCTTCTGAAAATCCGCGCCTCCATGCCATAGTGGATGAGTTATCCTATGAATCAAGAATGAAAAAGCCAAAAGGGGTATCTTCGGTTCCAATTCCCAACGCATTCGCCTTTGGTAGGACGAAAAGAGATGTCAGGGTGTGCGTGACAAAGGACCTTTTGAACAGGTTGAATGATGGCTAACTCAAGGCAGTTTTAGGACACGAACTATCCCATATCCAGCATAGGGATGTCGTGGTTATCACAGCGTTGAGCGTGATACCTATGATCTGTTATTTCGTCTTCTATAGTTTCTTGTTCTCAGGCATGAAGAGGAGAAGGGATGCCTCAGCAGCCATGATAATTGCACTGGTGGCCTTTTTCGCGTATCTTCTAACTAATCTGATCGTCCTCTATGCCAGCAGGATAAGAGAGTATTATGCTGATCAAGGAAGCGCTGAGTTGACTGGAAAGCCATACACTTTGGCGTCAACCCTCTACAAGATAGTTTCCAGTACTAGAATTGACAAGGACAGTCTAAAAAGCATCGAAGGCATGAAAGCCTTCTTTGCCACAGACCCTTCCAGGGCATTGCATTAAAAGAAGTTTCTGACCTAAGAAAGGCAGATATGAATATGGATGGACATTTGGATGCTTATGAAGTACAATTATTTGCAAAAGAGGCAAAGATAAGCACTATCGATAGAATTCTGGAAATCTTCTCAACCCATCCAAACGTTGTGAAGTGAATTTCTCGATTATCCTCTTAGGATGCTCCGGCCGGGATTCGAACCCGGGTCTTCGGCTGTCTTTGCCCTTTTAGCTGCAAAAGGTTGCTCGAAAGGCCGGAATGATTGGCCGGACTACACTACCGGAGCTTGCGATGTTGCTTATGGGCCCGCTGAGATTCGAACTCAGGACCTCCGCCATGTCAAGGCGACGTCATAACCAACTAGACCACGAGCCCAAGCGTATCTTGAGTGGTACACGAGGAATCATAAAACTTTGGGTATTATATGTGCTTTGCTCTTCACATCTATTTCGATTTCACCTTCATATTCTGCGACTATGCCATATATGCGAACCAAATCTCCCTTTTCTATCATCTTGGCAACTTCTGCGGCACCGACATCATGGGAGATGAACACCTTAGTTCTCTCTGGGCCTATCCAAAGTATTAAGTGATCCCCATCTGTGACTCGCTTGTCAAATACAATTCCTTCTGTGTACACCTCCGTTCCCAGCGTGGACTCTCTTGAAAAGAGCGTGGCACGATCTGCGATATCTTCAGGTCCTGGTAAGATGAGATATAATATTCCAAGCGACAACAGCACCATCATTAGCAAAATTACAACTACTTTTTCCTCTCTCTGCATCTCATGGACCGGTCGGGATTTGAACCCGAGGCCTCTACCATGCCAAGGTAGCGATCTACCACTGATCTACCGGCCCCAGTGTATTTTGACCAGAGACATGAGATAAACCTATCGGTGCAAGGAAACCTTTAAGACGGAGATTATCACATTTTATTGGCATTAGGGTATTGGGGCCCGTAGCTTAGCCTGGTTGGATCTTCTCAAAGAAGCAATGTGCGCACGGCTGATAACCGTGAGGTCGGGCGTTCGAATCGCCCCGGGCCCATAAATTCTTGTGCTCAGAAATAAAATAAAAGAAAATAAAAAAAGAAAAAAAAGAGAGGTTATATAACCTAACTTAAAACCTGAAGATATCCGGTGAATTCCTTGATAGCTCGTTGTATTTCAGGTGTCTGACTCCGACCTTCTTGACATTGGGCTTCCATACCATGCCGGGCAACCAACTTGGTTTTCTGGCCGGGGCTGTAACCTTCTCTCTCGAGCCTGTGAACAGATGAAGCCTTTTAGTACCCTTCTCCCTGAGAACTATCTTTGTCTTCCCTCTTGATGCGCACTTCAAAGCAGCATCTCGTGGTTGATGTCCACTGAATGTGCCAACTTCTTCCCCATTCTCTATCAAACCAAAATTATTTCTTACTCTTTCTGCCATGTTTTGCCTCCTAAAATCCCCTTGAAGGTACGTAATGTCTCCTTCCTATTTATGGTTTTGCGCTGTTTACGATTAATCGGATTAATTTGGGGGCCATCTACCATGTAAACCAACCGAAAAAGTATAAGATCAATGGAAATAGTAGCACGCCCATTGCATGGGTTTTTTTGACCCTTAAATAAGAAGGAAGTAATCCGATCAGTGTGGCAACCGCGAAAATTATCATTCCAACTAATCCGGTAAATAAAATCGTCATAACACCCAGACCGATTAGCACCATCGCACAGAGCTTTGAGTAATTCAAGTGAGCTAAAGCCATAGAAGCATAATCCCCTATAAAAATAGTCACGAAATAAGAGGCGATTGAAACGCCCACAATCACAATTAAAAAGAGCACTACCAACGATAAATTCCATCCACTAGGGATGATGCTATTGACTGCAACCATGGCCCCACTCCGTGCACGTTGGATTACATATAGTGCTATGAGGCTGAAGATCGCATTGGATGTATTAACTCCACTGACTGCAACGATGAACTCTCGCGCAGAGTCTTCTTCATGATCTTCACGAATCATCAGGCGTGCCACCACCGTTGCAACTGCCGATGATACGCCTGGTAGCCATGACACGAGTGAGCCAGCCAAACTTCCGGTGAAAATACCTCTTGCAATCTTTTCTTTAGGCAGCTTGAACCCTGTCCTTATTTGAGCTGGAACTTCCGTTTTGGTGAGCAGGCTGATCAGAAGCATGCTCGCTCCAAACAGTCCTGAGAGCAATGGGAGCAATATGGATGGTTCGCCGAACTTTATAATCGGTGCCATCAAAAAACCTCTTGTGAACGAGAAGATGCCCAGCCATCCGGATATAAGGAAGACTACTATTGCAAATACCTTATACCTTAAATGCTCAAATGGGCCTTTAGTCCCATCTCCACATTCCGTCCCTATCATGATTATCACTATGAAAAGCAGGATCCAGCCCATATACTGGCTGATTGCATCATATGTATTTTTGAACAAGATGGCAAGAGGGAGTACTAGCAATAGTGATACTACAACAGAGCCAGCGCTACCTAATGCGGATAATCTGATCGCCTCCATGCCGTGCCCCTCTAGCAACAACCTATGTCCAGGAAGCACAGCAAGCGCGGTATCTGCCTCAGGTGCACCCAGAAATGTCGATGGAACAAAGTCCAAGAAGGTATGTGTCACTGCATTCGCGACGATGATGATCGCAATGTAAAGGGGCGTAAACCCAAATTTAAGCAAAAAAGATGAAAATGCTACAAGTAGCAATGCGATATTGTTGACATGAAGTCCTGGAGTTAAACCAGTGATAATGCCCAGCAAAAAGCCAAAAAGCACTGATGCCAACACAAGATGGATCGATATACCGGGCATGTTAGGTTAGTTTACATTTGGATACATGAAGATGGCGATATCGAACTTAATTTGATTTGAAATATCGAGTCCAAAATCCTCCTCTGCAAAAAATGAAGTTTAACTGCTATGGATTGCGCTCTCCTTGAGTAGATACTTGAAATTTCCAGTCTGTGCTCAAATTTGTATCCTTTCCGTTGGGAAATCTCCCCCAACTGTACTTATCATCTTTGTCATCGCTTCCCGTTAATGTTCTGTCCATCTCATTTCCATCTAGATCTATTAACACGATGGATTCATCTTTGTTGTCCAACCATTGTTTGCTATGAGTGTAGACCCAGTATCCATTTGCAGGTATTATAGTATCTGGGGGTATCGTGATATTTGATGTTGTTCCATGGGTTGTGGATAATGTCCATCCGCTTATATTTAAGTTGATTGTGGCAGGGTTGTAAAGCTCAACCCATTCATTTCCAGAGTCATTTCCATCAGGATTTTGCTCAAATTCGTTGATCACTATTTTAGGCATCTCTTTTGGTGTTGGACTTGCAGTTGGTGTGGGCTCTGGAGTTGGTTTTGGTGCGGGAGATAATGTAGGAGATAATGTAGGTGTAGGCGTAGAAGTTACGGGTGTAGGCGCTGGTGTGGGTGTTGGGGTTGATATAGGAGTCGATGTTGGCGTATTTGTTGTTGTAGGTATTGGTGTAGGTGTTGTTTTAGGAGTGGGTGCAGTTTTTGGTTTTAATGTTGGTGTAACTGTCGGTGTAGGTATGGGTGTGGGTTTTAATGTAGGTGTTGGAGTTTTTGGAATTGGCGTGGAAATATGTGTTGTAGCCCCCCATATTCCCACTTGACTTTCTATGGCTTCTTGTTCGGCTTCTGCGATCAAATTTGAGTATTTGGTGGTAGGCTCATACTGGATCGCGATAGCCCAACCAGCTCTGACTATTTCTGCATTGATCAAATCATCGTTAAGCCAAACATATCTTAAAGAGCGTCCATACATGTCTTTATCAGGGGTATCCCCCTCCAATCCAACCTCTTTATATAATACCCTACTCTCTAGAAACTCCTTTCCCTCTGTATAATACTCCTCATTTGATTCGGGTGCATCAATTCCTATCAAGCGCACTCTTGTTCCGCCCGTAACGATGATGGTATCTCCATCTACAACCTTAGTAACCAACGCTCTTTGTATGGGGGTTGGTGTTACTTCAGGTGGTATGACATCTCTTTCAGTGCACCCCGAAATCGACATGAGCAGCATGCTCAGCACCAAAATAAAGACAGCGATCTTCACATTTTTGTATCAAGTGTCTCTAAACATACAAAACCTTTTTCACTGAATAGGGTCAGAGTAGAGTTAAGCGTAGGAAGGGGAGACATGAAAGATATTCTGCGAAGTCGCCTAACGTCTAAAATGGATGAAAAGGTAGCTAAATTTACATCCTCTTTAGAAGTGGATCAATGGATTTTTAAAACAGACCTACTCGTGGATAAAGCCCATGTCATAATGCTGTATGAACAAGGCATAATCCAAAAGGATGATTGCTATGCCATATTAAAGGCGCTGGATACCATTGAGAAAAGTGGCGTTGCATACGTAAACATATCTGAGCACGAGGACGTCCATATTGCAATCGAGTCAAAGCTCATCGAGTTGGTTGGTGAGGTTGGTGGGAGAATGCACTCCGGAAGGTCGCGCAACGATGAGATTGCTACGTGTATCAGGATTGCCATAAGGGATGAGCTATTGGGGCTAATGGGCGATATCATTGGGTTGAGAAAAACTCTGCTCAACCTCGCAGGGAAACATACCAAGACGATAATGCCAGGATTTACTCACCTTCAGCATGCTCAACCCACCACGTTTGCGCATCACCTGATCGCCCATGCAGATGCTTTTGGAAGAGATTTTGATCGACTCATGGATGCATATGTGCGCGTGAACCTATGTCCACTTGGTGCAGCCGCACTGGCCTCAACCGGATTTCCGATTAACCGAGAAAGAACTGCGCAGTTACTGGGCTTTGATGACCTGATTGAGAATTCAATGGATGCAGTCAGTACAAGAGACTTTGCCATAGAGTGCATGTCTGCCTTTGCAAACACAATGGTTGATTTGAGCCGCCTTGCGGAAGAGCTCATTCTATGGAGTACCTCTGAGTTCGACTTTATCGAATTAGATGACAGGTATGCGTCTACGAGCAGCATAATGCCCCAGAAAAAGAACCCAGATGTGCTTGAGCTGATCCGGGCAAAAACGGGCTCTGTATACGGTGAGCTCATGTCAGCACTTGCGATATGTAAGGCATCGCCATACAGCTATAACATTGATTTGCAGGAAGTTTCCCCACACCTGCTAAAGGCAGTCAAAATCACCAAGAATTCAGTGTGCGTCATGGCGGGCGTGGTTGATACTATGCAAATCAAAAGTGATGTGATGACTGCCGCCGCTGCAGTCGGATTCATTACGGCAACTGAGCTATCTGACACAATGGTCCGAGTAACTGGCATCCCATTTAGGACGGCCCACCGAATTGTCGGAGCATTGGCCAGGGATGAAGAGAAGCCTGTTTTAGAGCAAATAGATGCTATAGCAAAGAAGATAATCGGAAAAAGATTAAGCGATATGGGGCTTACCCAAGAGATCATCGATAAGGCGCTTGACATAGAGCAGAACGTCAGAGTTCGAAGCATAAGAGGCGGGCCTTCCCCTGATGAATGCGAGCGTATGATCAAAGAGAGGAAAAAGAGCATTGCAAGTGATGCAGATCTCTTGCAGCAAAAAACCAATAAAATAAACGTTGCATTGGAGCAGTTAAACGCCCTCGTCAGATCAGGGGTATAAAAATGATGGCAGGGGATAAAATCACAGTTCAACGGGGTAATATCACTTATAAAGGAATCCTGATGCCCAGTAGGGATGATTCTATCGTTCTAAAACTGGACAATGGCTACAACATTGGTATAAAGAAAGATGCCAAAACTTTCGTCAAGTTAATTGAAAAGGGGAAGAAGAGTGCGCCCCAAAAAACGCCTGCACCTCCAATTAACCTATGCCTTCCGACAGTAAGTATTCTGACCACCGGGGGCACGATCGCCAGCAAGGTTGACTATAGGACCGGAGCGGTGACAAGTCAGTTCGATGTGGAGGATATCCTTCGTGCAATACCCGAATTGAGCGAGATTGCGAATTTTAAGGGAAAAGTCATCTACAGCATATTAAGCGAGAACATGAGGTCCGAATATTGGCAAACGCTGGCAAGAGCGATCGCTGCAGAGATCGAAGGCGGTGCTGAAGGTGTGATGATCACTCATGGAACTGACACCATGGGATATACAGCCGCTGCACTCTCGTTCATGTTGGTAACGCCTGTTCCGATAGTCCTCGTTGGCTCACAACGAAGTGCTGATAGGCCGAGCAGTGATAACGCCATGAATGCGGTATGCGCAGCAAAGGTGGCGACCAGCGATATAGCGGAGGTATCCGTTGTGATGCACGCAACTATGTCTGACGATTATTGCCTGATACATAGGGGCACTAGGGTGCGGAAGATGCACACCTCTAGAAGAGATGCATTTCATTCGATCAACGCTTCGCCTCTGGGGAAAGTGGACTATTCCACTCGAGAGATTGAGACGTTTGCGGCATACAAAAAAAGGGATGAACATGAGTTGATGGTGAGGGACCATATTGAGCCAAAATGCTCTTTGTTGAAGTTTTATCCTGGCGCTGATCCTGAAATAGTTGATCACTATGCCTCCTTATACCGGGGTCTGGTGATTGAAGGTACTGGATTGGGGCATGTTTCCACAGAGTGGATTCCGCATATCAAAAAAGCGGTGGAAAAGGGGATATCTATAGTCATGACTTCCCAATGCTTTAGTGGCAGAATTTGCGACCTAGTGTACGACACAGGCCGAGACCTGCTCAAGGCAGGCATCATTGAAGGGGGGGATATGTTACCTGAAACTGCGCTCGTCAAACTGATGTGGGTTTTGGGAGGTACTAACGACCCGGATGAAGTAAGGACTTTAATGAGAAAAAACATAGCTGGTGAAATCAGTGGATTATGAGGGTTTGGGTCTTAAGGCAGGATTGGAGATTCATCAACAGCTGGATACCAAGAGAAAGTTATTTTGTAATTGTCCCACCGAGTTGAGAAGAGCAAGCGATTCAACCTATGAGATATACCGCCATCTCCAAGTATCAGAGAGTGAACTCGGCGAGATCGATAGGGCTGCATTAGAAGAGGCGCAAGTTAACCGTCGCTTCATCTACAAGGGATACGATACGACATGTTTGGTCGAGAATGATGAAGAGCCACCGGGTCCTTTGAATCCAGATGCAATTGACATAGCGCTTGAGATTGCACTGCTATTGGGTATGACGCCGGTAGACGAAATCCATACGATGAGAAAAATTGTCATCGATGGATCTAATACGAGCGGATTTCAGCGGACAGCCTTTGTTGCCTCAGACGGTAAAATATCCCTGGGGGATAACATAATCCACATCGATACGGTTTGTCTGGAGGAGGAGGCTGCACAAAAAATATCTGAGGATGTCGATGGCGTGGTGTATTCTCTCGACAGACTCGGAATTCCACTAGTAGAGATCACAACCTCTCCCGAAGCCAAGACACCTGAGCAAGTATGCTCTCTTGCAAAGTGGATCGGAATGATATTGCGTTCAACAGGGAAAGTGAAAAGAGGCATAGGGACGATCCGACAGGACATCAACGTTTCTATTGCAAAAGGAGCACGCATAGAAATAAAGGGAGTGCAGACCCTCGACATGATTGAGACGATCGTTGATAGAGAGGTGATTCGCCAGGTAAATTTGCTTAAGGTCAAGGATGAACTAAGACAACGCGGCGCTAAAAAGGTAAGAGAAGTTTTGGTAGACGTTAGTGAGGTTTTTGACAACCCTCAAGGCATCGGAAAGTCACTTAAAAATAATGTCGTCCTGGCGGTTAAACTCCCCTCCTTTGGTGGACTGGCTGGGCGGGAGATACAACCCGATCGACGATTTTTCGATGAATTATCCGATAGGTTGAAGCGGTTTTCTAGGGGGGCTTTTTATACCGATGAGCTGCCAAATGAGATCGGCGCTGATCAAATCGCTGGGATTCGCAAAAAGATTGGTGCGGGCCCGGAGGATTGCGTAGTGCTGGTGGTAGACGAAGAGTCGCGGGCGCGCTCTGCACTGAATGCAGTGATTCAAAGGGCAAACGAGGCTTTGGAAGGCATACCGGAGGAGACCAGAAGGGCGTTACAAAACGGCAACTCGGCATACATGAGACCCCTTCCGGGAGCAGCACGCATGTATCCTGAGACTGATGTGTTGCCGGTGCCGATATCCAGGGAAATGCTGAAAAAGATCAACTCCCCTCTCCCCGAATTGATATGTGAAAGACAAGGGCGATACTTACGCGAGTACAATTTGAGCGACGAGCTTGCTGAACTTATCGCGTGTTCTGAACAATCGGCTCTCTTTGAGCGGATAATGAGTTTGGATGCCCCTCCGACATTGGTGGCAAGAACGCTTACTGCTACATTATCAGAACTTAGGAGGGAAGGCATTCCGGTTCAGCATCTCCTGGATGGTCACTTCATAGAAATATTTGAAATGATACGTGCCAATAGAATGGTTAAAGAAGGAATACCGGAAGTGCTAAGGGTACTGGCAAATACACCAAGTAAAACCGCTTCTATTGTATCATCTGAGCTGGGTCTTGAAATGCTGGACAAAGGGGACATAGAAAAGCTTATCATGCAAGTTATCGAATCCAAGAGGGATTTAATTAAGGAACGTGGCACAGATGCGGTTAAACCATTGATGGGATTGATCATGGAACGCGTTAGAGGTAAAGCAGATGGAAAGCTCGTTAGCAACCTTCTCAAAGAAAAGATCAAAGGATTTATGGAGGAATAATTGAATGGGGAAGACAGGAAGCGTGGAATGGGTCAAAGTGAAAGGCAGAAAAGGTCAAATCAGGCTTGTTCCCAGAAAAAATGCCAATACAAAGCGACCAGGTCCTGCGCAAAGATATGATTCTTCTGGTAAGGTTAGGAGAAAGCTTAAAAGGTCTGAAAATGCGATAGCTAAGAGCAGTTGAATAGGCTCTTGTTGCCTCTGACGTTGCGTTGATGTGATGCCATAGCATTGGTTTTAGCGCTTACTTATTTTTGTGTAATTGTGCCTCAGGGCTTTTAAGAGCTTGAGATTCCTAGACACACTGATTTTGTTGGAGGCTGACTAGGTAGATATTTTGATCTCCCTGTATGAATAGCTGAATATCAAAGATGAGCAAGCTTTCAGTTCAAAAATACGAAGTCTTAAATGAAGCAATGGACTTGGAGAAGCGATAGCGGGCCGCAGAGCCAGTGTTATACGCCAGCATCCGCAGAGGCGCATGTTTCTGCTGTGCTTTTAAAATGTAACAACTTTATCGCTACTCTTTATTACTTCATATAAATTCTTGATTGCTGACAATTGACACCTCTCTGAACCCACAGATCGGCGAATTTTGAGGCACATACCACAGGCAAATATTTCTCCATCATAATCAACTCTTCATAGCTCTCTTTCATAAAAATGATCGGTTTAAAAAGTAGCAGTTTTAAATCCGCTTGATTGACCTGTTAGGAGTTTT
Organism: Methanocellales archaeon; assembly: GCA_028715985.1. NCBI lineage: Archaea > Methanobacteriati > Methanobacteriota > Methanomicrobia > Methanocellales > Methanocellales archaeon. Next base: position 33,465 of record JAQUQR010000002.1, on the reverse strand, counting down.
AATGTGTCCATTCAATTATTTCTATTTCTGGACCAATCTTTTTGATGATTGCATCTCTCATATTTGCATAATAAGGGCAGGGATAGCCAATGGGATTTCCTTTAGATATGCAAGAAACTAAAACAATTGCTTCAGCTCCGCGATCAACCATCATTTTTGCGCGAGTAACAGCTCTTTTCCCCGGACAGCCACCACATGAAACGAATCCGATAACTTCAACGGGACCCATTTCCTCGAAAGCAAGCTTCCCCTCTTTTGCGACTTTGAAATCAGTATTGCCAGGGCACATATCTTCTGTTTGTTGACAACGAATCATTCCAACTTTTTTCATCTCTTCATTCTCCTTTCATATTCCCCTTCTAACAATGCAAAATTTCCAAACCGAAAGGCATTCCATACAGTTTCCGAATCATTCAAATAGATTACGATTCCTATCTTCATAGTTTCCCCCTTAATTCCCTCCTATTCCTATCTAACTTTTTAGATGGCTAAAAAGCTGTGACTAAACTTTATGATGGCCCCTCATTGCGATCTACCTTTCAAGAGATGACATTTCCGCTGTTTGCTGCTTAACTCTCTTTGCTAGTGCTAGCAATAATCTGCCACAAAAAATATAAGTAAAAGCTGGGAAAATAACACTACACAATGTCCACTATTAGGGGAATGTTGGTAGAAAAGGTCATTGTTATTGTCTTAGTATTGGGCATGCTAACTGTAACGTTTTCAGGATGTGTTGCAGGCGAGGCGATGGTTGATGGGCACACGCTTACCGCTTCAGCAGAAAAGAAAGAGGGGCAAATAACAGTTTCTGGAAAAACAAATCTGCCGGATGGTTGCGTTTTGGGAGTGTTTATCGAAAGACCCCATTGGCAGAGGGGAGATGACACCACTTATACGGGACACATGGCTTTCGGAGAGGCAACGGTTGAAAAGGGAAGCTATGAGGTCAGCTTAACGCCCGATGACGTGGGATGGTACGACAATGCCATAATGCTCATCGAGCTGGGCCTGTGGACGGATTTTGAAAGAATATCTGATGATTTGGCAATATCGGTGATTTTTACGCCCAAAAGGGATCAGCCCGACTCAGTTTACGCCCTTCTGGGCAACAATGCTGAAAATATGGCGGGCGAACAGGTCGAATTCTCCGGTCATTCCAACGTTTTAAAAGCGGAAACGACGTTGAAGGTGCATTTCCTTCCTCCTAGCGCCCATAGGACTACTTCAGCGGAGAAACAAACCCCGACACCAGCACAAGAGACATCTCAGCCAGAACAAATAAAACTCTCAGGACATGGATCAACTGTCACATCAATATTTCCACTCGAAAGTGGCACATCAATATTTAGGATGATGAATGATGGTCAATCTAATTTTACAGTTTTGCTCATAAATTATATGGCGATCGGGTCACCTGGCATTTATCACTACATAGACGCTGTCCTTGTCGATACAATTGGTCCTTTTGAAGGAGTGAAAACTGTGGGAATAGTGGATTCTGGGCATTATATCTTATATATATCTGGAGAAGGTCAGTGGTCGATAATCATTGAAAAGTCCTGATTTACCGCTAACACCTACGGCGCAAGAGACATTTACATACAAAATAAGATATCAACAAGTATCAGAAATTTTTCTACTTAAATCAAGGTCCAGTTTGTACAATAGAATTTTCGGTTGTTAGTTTCAACAAGACCGCCAACCATATATGGCTAAAGCCTTTCATCCACATCATTTTTAACAGAAAAAAATCGAGGAGTTTGTGGTTAATGGATTGGGGTATGGACATCAAAAATGAAAAAGATGGTCTCTATCTTATTTTTGTTGATTATGTGTATTTTCAGGGTACTAAAAAGGATTCTCTATTGGCTACTGCCCTGACTTTAACATATCCACTGGTTAAAGCTGATATTCTAATCCAATCACCTCCCTAGTTAGAGGTGAAAAGATGGTTAAAGAAGGTTATTGGGCGGTCTAAAATTGGATCAACTCAGCAGTTTTTCTGTTGGTTGGTAATTGGATGTAGGTATCTTAGGCATAAAAATAGTTATATGCTATTGATAATATCTATGCTAGTGGTGGATAAAATATCCTGTTGTAGGTGATCAAAATGAATAAAAATATCAACGATGTAGAATGGGAAAAAATTATAAGGAATGCCCGAGTCCTTCTGTCAGGGATCACCATATTTTTATGGGTCCATATAGCCTTAGGGATAGGTGATATCTTATCTCAGCTTCCTCTATCTAATTGGTTTTTACCAATTTGGTTCACAGGAGCAGTGCAGATTCTGATAGTGATCGTTGGGGTTCTTTTCACTGTTGGGAAAGTTGAATTATGACTTGTGGATTTTGATGGGTTATAAGTACGGACTTTTCAATGAGAGACTCACAAAATAAGGATTGAAAAGATCGCTTTTTAGAGCCTTCAGGTCAAGTAAGGAAAGACCATTAAATGTTTTTTGAATAACGCCATTTAGAATCACCTTTTTGTAAATATACACACCTATTCGAGAGTTTTTTCAGAGCGACATTAACCTCAAACAGATTAAAGCTAGTTATATCCTGCTTAAGTAAACTATCCATATCTCACCGCCTCGACAGGACTCATTTTTGCCGCCCTTCTGGCCGGATACAAACCAGATATGATTCCCACCAGGATCGCAACGGACAAACTCCCGATCGCTACTTCTGGGGTAACGATTGCGGGCATTTCCATTCCGATATAAAAACTAACGCCAATGCTTACCAATTTGGAAGCGATCGTCCCTAACACACATCCCAATACGCCTCCGATAAGACTGATCGTTCCAGCTTCGGTCAAAAATAGCAAAATGATGTTCGAATTGGTGGCTCCGATTGCTTTCATAATCCCTATCTCATGGGTCCTTTCCATCACAGACATGAGCATGGAGTTCATGATGCCTATGGAGCCCACTATCAGTGCAATGGACGCAATTCCAACGAGGACCGCTTGGAGTAGCAAGAAGACCGATTCTATCTGCTCTATCATCGACTCCATCGTCATAACCCGGGCAAAATCTTCCATATTGTGGTTTTCGTCTATTCTTTCCCCAATCTGCTCGGCGATGTCATCAGCCCTATCGATATCACGAACTTGTAGCATTATCATTGATATGTCATTCTTTCCCAAAACATCTTGAGCAGAACTCTTCGTGAGAAATATATTGGGGTCTATATCTGCAGAAGCCATCATGCCGGCTTTTTCAAAGACTCCGACCACCACGAACTTTTTTCCGTTAATCGTTATGCGATCGTTAAGACCCAAGTCTTCATCGAAATATTCATAGGCAACACTATATCCTATCACACATCCCCTATAGTCATTCTCACGTAGCCATCGTCCTTCTTTGAATTCAACGTCATCTCCAAATATTTTTTCCATCACCCGTGGGTTACCCCCCATTATACCTATTGGCATAAGCTCACCTCTGTATTCGACTTGAGCGGTGTCCATCATCCAGGCCCCTACATTATCGACACCATCAATGCGTTCTATATCTTCAACATCCCTGTCCGTCAAAGCTCCCGTTTCGACGTAGCCTCTTCCAGGGACCATCTGTCCGGGCATTACCATTATGATATCTGCCATTCCCACAAGCTCCTCTGTTATCGAGTATTGCATGCCATAGCCTACCGCTATCAAAGCTATAATCGCAGCTATCCCCACTGCGATGCCCAAGAGGGTTAAAAATGAACGGAACTTGCGCTCCTTTATATTCCTATATGCCAAGAGAAAGCTATCGTAGAACACTTTAATCCTGCCCTATAAACGCTTAATTGATCTCCAGATTATGTAAACTCAAAACCTAAGTTCACTCTTACTATCTTCGTTTTCCCATGATGATCGTACTAGTACTTTTTGCAACTATTTATATTATTACATTTACATAAAGGACTCTTGATATACCTAAAGTTGAACTTGTCTTACTCCCAGGTCATCGATTTTTTGATTTGTCTTTTTAAACATTTATAAGACTTTCTGAAGTCGGTCCAAGCCCTCTGAAATGCGAGCTTGAGAAATGGCATATGAAATCCTTATATAATCCTCTCCAGATGGTCCAAATGCGATGCCTGGCGTTACTGCAACATATGCATCCCTCAGCAAACGCTCTGCCACATCCTCACCGCTTCCAAACTGACCGACGTTTGCAAAAACATAGAAGGTGCCATCAGGTTTTTTGCATTTCATGCCCAAGTCGGTAAGCCCCTCTACAACGAGGTCTCTACGTGCTTTGAACTCGTTTACCATCTCTGTAATGCACTCTTGTGGTCCTTCTAGTGCCGCTATGCCCCCATATTGAGCGAATGAAGTGGCACAGCTGGCGGAATGTTGTTGTAGTTTGAGCATGTCCCCTATAACTTCCTTTGGTGCGGTGGCATATCCCAAGCGCCAGCCGGTCATCGCATATGTTTTGGAAAATCCATTGATGGTGATCGTTCTGTCTTGCATGCCATCCAACCGGCCGATGCTGATGTGTTCGCCATTGTAGAGAATCTTTTCATAAATCTCATCAGATAGCACGAGTAAATCATGATCCATTGCGATATCAGCGATCATTTTGAGGTTACTAAGGTCAAAGACAGCTCCGGTCGGATTGCACGGAGAGTTCACGATTATCATTTTGGTCTTTTTGGTGACAAACTCTTCGAAGCCCTCTGGCTTAAAATTCTCCCCGCTCACAGGAACGCCTACGGGTTTCGCTCCTGCAAGTTTTATGCATGGGCCATATGAGACCCAAGCAGGCTCAAACAAGATTGCCTCGTCGCCTTCGTTGAGTACGGCTAGAATAGCCTCAAATATGGTTTGTTTTGCACCAGGTGTAACGATAATGTCATTTGGAGTTACCTCCAAGCCGTTTTCTTTGAACTTGTTGGCGATGCTCTCTCTTAGCTCCAATATTCCAGCAGAGGGCGTGTAGTGCGTTTTTCCTTCATCCAATGCCTTTTTGGCTGACTCTCTGATGTGTGAGGGTGTATCAAAATCCGGCTCGCCAAGGCTAAAGCTGATAACGTCTTTTCCGGCTCTATTCAGCCTGTTTGCAAGATCGGCAACTCTGAAGGTTGCGGATTCTTCGATCCCATCCAACCTTTTTGACATCATTCCCGCATTCTTTTAATCATTTTCACTGCTGACTCAACGGCTCTCTTTGCATAATCGATGCGTTCATGCGCCTCCAATCTGGTCATTCCCGGACCGGAAATGCCAAGTGCTACTGGCTTGTCAAAGTCCACGGATATGTCTAAGATTTTGCGGACGGCATGCTGCATGATAACTTCATCGTGCTCTGTGGCACCCTCTATCACACTTCCCAGGGTGACTATTGCCTCTATGTTTTCATTCTTAGCCAATTTCTTGATGGCCAAAGGCATGTCATAAACGCCCGGCACATATATCGTTTTTTCTACAGATGCCCCAAGAAACTCTGCATGCTCCTTTCCGAGCAATTCCATTTGATGGGTTATGTCCCTGTTAAATTCTGATACCACAAATCCAAGTTTAATTTTGTTCATTTCATCACCTTCATAACCTTAGTGGTCCTGCATCTGGGCCACCTTGCCTTTCTCCCATTCCTGCTCTCTTTACGAGCAGTTTTGGTTTGAGGAGTAATTTGATGACGTTCAAGGCATGCTCTCTGGTGCGCTTATCAACCAACTCTGCCAGCATCTTATCGTTCTCCGCTTCATCTTCATGGACGAAAACCTCGATGATGTGTTTGTTGGTCATCAGTTGAACGGATATCAATCCCAAAGAAGCCTCATGAGCGCAAGTCTTATCTACTGGCATTCCCCCAACCATGCCCAGTGCCATCACGATGTCACAGCCCTGCTCTTCTATCAGTTTCTTTGCTGCCACCGGCAAATCCTTGATTCCAGGCACTGTGTATCTCTCTGTGCGAAGGGATGCGTTTTTTTTGAGCTCCTCTATGGCGATGGCACCCATGTTAACTCTAGCAAATGTCGTGTCTGCAATACCCACCTTCATAGCTTCATCCAAGGGACTATGATTCTCGCTTATATCATTTAAGAGTTTCTTTCCAAAAATGAGATGGATTGCTGGTTCGTTCCAACCTTCCAATGATTTTTCTGATGAGACTGTGTCTTCACGGTTTATCTTTTAAGATTTTAAACCAAGAGGAGAGAAATGATTTAGGGTTTCATTGTTATGGCATTAGTGTTTTTAATACTAGGTAAAACAGGCTTTTTACTCCAACCTAATCGCAGGAATCCAGTCGTTATAGGTGACACCATTTGCATCGGTGAACGGTGTGCAGGTGATCGTTCCACCTGTCACTGCCTTACTGGTTGCATGTATTATCTGCGGATAAGAGCCTGTTATGATCGTGTAATTGTATGCCCCCCTGCTCTTAATATGAAAGATTCGTCAAAGGTTATGTTGTGATAGTCTCCGCTGTAATCATTCCAGGTTGCAGTTGCATTCCACGTCGAATTCCATATTTTAACGGATTCTGCATGTCCTCCAGTTCCTGCACACGGATAAGTGTGCATATGGGAGACATTGACATGGGACGACATTACGATCATGCCGCTGTGCGTTCCTGAGATGCTCGGTGATGTACCGGTACCTGTGTCAAAGACAGAAGGTGGTTCTACAACTGGCAAATAATCCTTGTTTGTGCCACCTGAAATGTCGTAATATATATCTCCAAGTCCATCCCCATCCATATCAACGCCTGTGTAATCGCTCCAGTAGTTTTCCTCCGAGATAATATCCATCGATTATGTTTGTTCCTAAAGTTTTACTGATATTCCAGATATTGTTTCCATTATCGAAGGGATTGTTCGTGTTGTCGAGATAGTTGTTGTAGATGGTGTTGCTGCTAGAAGACCAGAGGATGATCCCATGATAGTTGTTTGAGGCGTTGTTGTTTGATAGGGTGTTGCTGCTGGAATAATAGAGTTCGATTCCATTATCGTCGTTATCCGAGGCGTTGTTGTTTGATATGGTGTTGTTGCTGGAATAATAGAGTTCGATTCCATTATCGTCGTTATCCGAGGCGTTGTTGTTTGATATGGTGTTGTTGCTGGAATAATATAAGGAGATGCCATATCCTTGTACGTTATCCACCACTTTATTGTCTTTGATATTACAGTGGTCTGTGTCACTTCCGAGATATATCCCACTAGAATAACTTGCTCCACTAACCGTGAATCCGCTTATGTTTACGTAATCTGCGGTTACATTAAAGACATAACGATATGACATTTGAGCATAAACATATGTAAAATCCGCACCATTCTCAGATCGTATTGTTAAACTCTTGTTTACATCTATGTTTTCAACATAGATGCCGTCACTCACGATTATGGTGTCTCCGTCACTTGCATTATCGATAGCGGCTTGAATCGTTAGGTAGTTATCAGGGACGTAGAGTCTAGCTGATGAAGATATCGCGAAATTGGGTTTGGGATCCTTCAAAGAGTTCCTTCTGGTACATCAACCGTTTGTATTGCTGGGCTATTCGCTGCGATCGTCATACCGTTAAGTGAACTGAACCCAACTGCAAAAATTATAAACAAAACCAAAAGCTTTGAGATTTTGTTTTTCATCTGCCTCACCCTTTGAAGGGAATTATATTTTTTTGGTCTTGTAGATACCTTTATATAACAAAAAATAAACCTTCCCCTAATCTTTTCTTTTGAAAATACGGTAGTGGAAATACATTAATCCCATAGTATCAACAGTCTTATTGAAACTATCAACCGAAAATTTTACAGTACAAAAAAATCATTTTCTTCTTCTCTTTTACCCGAAATCTCACCAATTTTTCTAAAACTGAAGAACTTCTAAAAATGACTCAATAGAATCTTAAGTCTTCTAGGACCTTTTTCTCAGTTCTCTCTATATTGCTATAAATCTCCTATGTACATCATGCTCTTGTCCATTTGAGTTTGAAGGCTTTCACAGATTCTGACCTACAAATTAACATCGATCTTCTTGCCCGCAATATCCTCCAGAGCTTTTAATAATAACCTTACTTCACCATCGAGGCTCTTTTCCAACGAATCTATATGCTTTTTAGAGCGATCCGTCTCTTCTTGTAATCGAGCGAGTTGCCCCTTGGCTGAAATGATCGATCGTTCGATCTCCCTTCTATCTTTTAATATCGTTAGTCCTGAAAGTTGATCTTTGGTCTTTCCTATATTTGACTGCAGAATATTGCGCCTCTCCCTGAGAGATAATATCTCAGCATTTAACAGATGGTCTATCCATCGCAATGTCTTATCTCGCCTTCGCCCTTTTAGAGGGAGGACATCTCCTTCGATGATGTGCCGTAGAGTGTGAAGAAAATCGCCAACGTTCTCATCTAGCGCATGAATCGGCGATGATAATATCAAGGATAGCACCCTTCTATCTTCAAGAGCAAGTGTATGCCGACCAGTTTCATCCTGTTTCTTCAAGAGTTTGAGCGCCTTGTCAATCGGGGAGAGAAGCCTGGTCAAATCCGCTTCGAACCCGTTCAACTCTTTTTCTAACGAGGATAATTCGTTTCCAAGCTCTTGTAAACGCATCCACTCTTCCCCTTCTTCAAGTATCCTTATTCTTTCCTCCTCCGCTTCGATTCTCTTTTCGAGCGCGGTTATCTCCTCTTCTCGATCGCTGACCATTTCTTTTTGTTTCTCTATTGTGGATCTGATATCCTTTACACTTCGTACTATCTCTGGCACCTTATCCAGACTCACTATCTTACTTTCCTTTTTTAATAGAGGCACAATGAGTTTGTTAAAAATGGTTTTCAGTCGATCGAGATTTGAGACGATCTTCTCAACCTCATCAGGAAATAGTGACCTAATATAATAGATGTTCTTCTGTGGAATTGCCAGTGCAAATTCCATGTTTGAGGTCATCATCCTATGGAAAGATAAAATCGTTTTATAATCGGTTTGAGTCGGGATCGACATCTTTTCTACCAGGTAATTAAGACGTTTCACCATCTTATCGCGAGCGTTCAATCCCGATTTTGTGATAGGACTGGGTATATTCTCAGCTGGCTCGGCATCCTGAATCTTGGAGATATTTTGCCTAAGTCTATCTCGTACATCCTCTATCTCCCCATATACTCTGCTGGCAGTTGTGCTCAAGCTAGGAAACAGTGCTCCCGAAGCTGTTTCAAGCCAAGCATCTATATCATCGAAGGCGGTTGTAGTTGGTATCTTCTCTCTGCCAAAGATTTTGTTAAGCCACTTCACCTGTTTAAGTTGGATGTTAATGGGTTTAATATTTTTTTGCAAAAACCTCGTCATCAGAAAAACATTATAATGTGAAAAAACCATTTATAAGCGATGAAAGTCGTTAAGGACCCGGTCCATGGTTACATACTATTGGATGGGCTTGCACTGGAACTTATCGACACACCAGAGGTACAACGCCTAAGGCGCATTCGGCAACTCGGTCTATCAAATTTTGTATATCCTGGCGCTAATCACACCAGATTCGAGCACTCACTTGGAACACTGCATTTGGTGGATATGCTCTTAAAGACATTGAGCATCGATGACAAAGAGCGGGATGAAGTTCGGGCAGCTGCATTGTTGCATGATATTGGGCACGGGCCGTTTTCACATTCTACAGAAGGCATCTTGGAGAGATATACCGGCAAAAATCACGATGATGTGGGCGAGATTATTATGATGGGTGAAATTGCAGATATCTTGGAATCTCGGTCAATCGACCCCTCTCACGTCTCAAAACTCATTCTGGGTGAGACGCCGCTTGGACAGTTGATAAACAGCGAACTCGATGCGGACAGAATGGATTATCTGGTAAGGGATGCATATTATACAGGTGTCGCATACGGAGTCATCGACTATGTGCGCTTGATATATGAGATGGAGTTCAGGGACGAATTGTTGGTGGTAAGGGAAGGCGGGTTGCAGGCCGCAGAATCCCTGCTCATATCCCGCTTTCTGATGCACCCAACTGTCTATTTCCATCATGTGAGCAGGATCGGTGAGGCAATGCTTTCACATGCCACTGAGGCGTTGATAGAAGCCGGGCTGGAGCCAAGCATGTTAAAAAGGATGGACGACTCTGAGCTGATGGCGACGCTAAGAAGCGCAAAAGGGTATCCACATGATATCGCAGAGCGAATGGACCGCCGCAGGTTGTTCAAACGAGCGATTTACATGGGAAAGGACTCAGTGGACATCGAGAGAGTGTTGGAGTTCCAGAATCAATCTAAAAAAATTGAGAGCGAAATGGCCAGGGAAGCCGGGCTTCCGGAGGGCTATGTTTTGTTGGATATTCCCAAGCTACTGGAGATCGCCGAGGGCAGGTCGAAAATAGTGATCAAAGATGAAATGAAGCATTTGGATGAAGTTTCTCAGCTCGTGCGTACCTTGGTGAACGCGCAATGGGATAACTGGAAGCTGGGCGTGTACACGCCAGAGGAACATAGGGCTAAAGTAGAGAAAGTCGCGAGGGATTATCTTGTTGAATGAGATAGTTGTTGGGATAAGCGGTGCCTCCGGAGTGCAATATGGTGTCAGGTTGCTCGAGGTATTGCGAGATAGGGCTGAAACCCACCTCATCATATCGGAGAACGCTAAATTGATCTTGAAAATTGAAACTGAGTATGAACTGGAGGATGTCACACGGCTTGCATCGCATGCATATGCACCGGATGATTTGACCGCTGCGATCGCCAGCGGCTCCTATCGGTTTGATGCAGCGGTCATCGTGCCGTGCAGCATGAGAACCCTGGGGTCCATCGCCAATGGCATCTCTTCCACACTGATAACGCGAATAGGGGATATCTGTCTGAAAGAAGGCAGAAAATTGATTTTGGTGCCGAGGGAGACCCCCCTCAGTTTAGTCCATATGGAGAACATGGTAAAAATAAAACGAGCAGGAGCTATGGTCATGCCTGCCTGCCCGAGCTTTTACTCCAAGCCCAAGACCACTTCCGACATAATAGACATCCTAGTGGGGCGCATTCTGGACCTCTTGGGAATGGAGAATGACCTATCCGAGAGGTGGAGTCCTTGAGTTTTAGGGATTTCATAGACCGGATCGCTGGAGAGGGTGGGCTGGTTGAAGTTCATAAGCGGGTGTCATCCAACCTGGAGGCAGTTGCCATTGCCAAGAAAAGCGGCACCACCCTTTTCCATGATGTTGACGGGTCGAAAGTCGTGATGAACCTCCTGGGATCGCGTGATTTACTCTCTAAAGCGTTAAACATTCCCAAAGAAGAGATTGCGATGCGCCTCTCAAAGATTAAATGCGGCAAGGCGATCGTTACGGAAGACGATCTGCTTTTGGATGAAATAAGTAAGCCAGATCTTTCCAAGCTCCCGATACTGACCCATTTTAAAGGAGAGCGTCCGTATATAACCGCTGGCGTTGTGGTCTCGAGATTGGATGATGTTCAGAATGCATCCATCCACAGACTGATGGTTCTGAACAAGACCGAATTGGCGGCGAGATTGGTACCACCGCGCCACACGTACACCCTGCATCAAAAGGCAGCCCAGAGGGGTGAACCACTGCCGGTGGCGATAGTTATCGGCATGGACCCCATCACGTTATTCGCTTCTTGCACGAGGGTTCCTGTGGGAGAGGAATTTAATTATGCTTCTGCATTAAGAGGTGAGCCCGTTAAGCTCATGAGATGCGAAAATGGAGTCGCAGTGCCAGATGCCGAAATAGTGCTTGAGGGATATATGCATCCAACGAAGAGGGCAAAGGAAGGTCCATTTGTGGACATAACAGGCACCTATGACATCGTTCGCGAGGAGCCTGTGATCGAGCTGACTCGGATGATACGTCGCTCTGATCCGATCTATCACGGCATAATACCTTCTGGAGGTGAGCATCGCCTGCTTATGGGAGTACCATATGAGCCCAGTATTTACAGGGCGGTAGGAAGCGTAACTAAGGTGAAAAATGTCGTGCTGACGGAGGGCGGATGTTGCTATCTCCATGCCGTCGTTCAGATAGAGAAGCAGACCGAGAGCGATGGGAAAAAGGCTATCATGATGGCTTTTGCCGCTCACACCAGCCTGAAGCACGTGTTAATCGTGGATGAGGACATAGATATATCCGATCCAAGGGAATTGGAATATGCGGTGGCAACCCGGGTGAGAGGGGATCGAGACATCCTGATACTTCCTCACGTTCGGGGATCCTCTCTGGATCCGTGTTGTACGTCAGATGGGGTTTCCACCAAGGTGGGGGTCGATGCCACCAAGACACTTGAAAACCCCGAGAGATTCAAGAGGGTGTTCTGAGGCCAAGGCGAGGTTAGGTTAGCATGCATCTAACAAAAGAGGAGGAAGCGATCTACAAAGGCGAATTGGGTGCCACCAAGCAAAAAGCCATGGAGATTCTGGTCTCTCTAGGTGATATTTACGGTGCCAACTCTTTGATTCCGATTGACAGTGCCCAGATATCCGGGGTTTCCTATAAGACCCTTGGTGATGCCGGTCTGGAGTGGATTTCCGACCTAGATGCTAGGGTCGAAGTTCCATCGACGCTGAACCCGGCGGGCATGGATCGAGAGAACTGGAAGGCTATGGGCATACCCGCGAAATTTGCCGAGAAGCAAGAAGAAATATTGCGGGCATATGAACGATTGGGCATAAATCTGGGGTGCACATGTACGCCCTACTATATCGATCCCCCAAAATTTGGAGGGCATCTCGCATGGGCAGAATCCTCAGCGGTAGCCTACGCCAATTCCGTCCTAGGTGTCAGAACCAACAGGGAGGGGGGTCCGAGTGCCTTGGCAGCTGCAATCATCGGAAAAACGCCTTGCTACGGGCTTCACTTGGATGAGAATAGAGCTCCAGATGTTTTGATAAGAGTGATTGGCAAGCTGCATGATTCAGATTACGGTGCACTTGGATACGAGGTGGGCGAGATACTGAGAGATAATATCCCATTGTTCCAGTTGGATTCGCTGCCAACCCCTGACGAATTGAAGTCACTTGGAGCTGCAATGGCAGCATCGGGAGCTGTGGCATTATATCACGTGGAGGGAATTACACCGGAGTCTAAGAGTTTTGATCGCCCAAGAGAGCGGCTATCGCTGGACTTAAAAGATATCAAGGCAATATATGAAAAAAGGTCCAGACCAGACATCATCGCCCTGGGATGCCCGCACTGTTCGACAGACGAATTGAGGCGCATATCAAGACTGCTCTCCGGGAAGAAGGTTACTACTGATCTTTGGATTTGCACATCTCGTTGGGTGAAGGAGCAGAATCCCGATCTGGTGAGGGAGATCGAAATGAGTGGCGCCAAAATAATATGCGATACATGTATGGTTGTTTCGCCGGCAAGTGAGCGTTTTGAGAGGATGATGGTGAACTCGGGCAAAGCGCTGAAATATGTGCCGAGTTTGTGTGGTGTTGATGCCGTACTTGCTACCACAGAGGATTGCATAAGAACCGCTTGTGATTAAATGAAAATTAAAGGACGAGCCATCTCCAGAGGCGTTGCAAGTGGAAGGGCCTTGGTAACGTCTGAGTCCATATCCTTTTTGGGCGGCGTAGACCCCCTTAGTGGAAGAATCATCGAAGAAGGCAGTGAGCTTTTTTCAGAGATAATTGCCAATCGCGTTTTGGTCTTTCCGCAAGGAAAAGGATCGACGGTGGGCTCATACGTTTTGTATCAGCTCATGAAGAACGGAGTTGCACCCTGTGCGATGATTAATGTCGTATCCGAAGCGATAGTTGCAGTCGGTGCCATAATATCCGGCATTCCCTTGGTGGATTGCCTGCAGATCAATCCTCTGGACATAATCCATGATGGTGACATGGTACTGGTAAATGGAACAGAGGGCTATGTTGAGGTTATTCGAGACGATGGATAAATAAGAATGGATAGAATGTGGGCAAATACTGCATAACTCTCGAGAAATTTTTCAGGGGGTTATGTGCCGGCAATTAATGCTTCCCGCCTTTTCCACTCTCTATAATCCTTGGCTCATAGTCCTTCAGAAGTTCGACCAGTTCGCTCCGGGAATATGTCCACGAAATCCTCAAAATGACCGTCACCCCTGTTATATCGAATCTTGTAGTTATCATAGTTATTCATCGAAATAGTCCCTCTTGCCATTTTTCACCTCCCCACTCATTTACTCTCGAAATCACCAAAATTTTCTGATAAGATTATACATGCCTCCAACGAACCCCAGAAGAATACCCATGCTCAATCCGATAGCAGCCCACTTTTCCCCGAATATTTTTCCGATTAAGTAACCTAAGAACCCTCCTCCAAGCACAGAGAATGCCACTTCGGTCCCTACCGAGATCGCCTTAAAAGCCTGAGGTATCCTGGTATCGGGCATGACTTTTACCTTATTTATAATAATAAATCAAACTCTAAGAGCTAAATACCTATATGCCTTTATTTATGTGTGATCTGATAAGCTAACTATCATTAATTACGGTACCACAATAATTATCTATTGTATATTACTAATTATTCTTTCAGTAATATCCATTTTAAATTTTGAAAAAATAAAATTGTAACAAGGATGGCAATATGATGGGAAATTTGATTAGCTTGATGATTCTATTCTTTGTCATTTATGATCCTTTGCTTAGCATTCCCTTTTTTTTAAATGCCACGAAAAATATGGATGAAGAAGAGCGTTTTAAAACCGCAACATTGGCCATTTTAGTGGCAAGCGTAATATCGATAGCAGTTCTATTTTCAGGCATAAGGTTACTGCATTTGTTTAACACGAATATTAATGATTTTAAGGTGGCTGGGGGGATTATCCTTGGATTACTCGGAGTCAAAATGGTACTTGGCATACCGATTACAGAGATAGAAGAAAATGGTAACACCTCCATCAGTGGGGTCGCTGTGATTATCGGCACTCCATTGTTGTCAGGACCTGCTGCGATAACAACGATAATCATATCGGTTAGCGATTATGGCCTTCTTACCACAGGCATTGCCGTTACACTGGTGCTTGCCTTAACTGGGATTCTGCTATATAGTGCGGCAAAACTACTCCGTTTTCTCGGAGAGACCACAATACAGGTCAGCACGACAATGATGGGCTTGATCACTCTTGCATGGGGAGTTATGTTTGTGAGGGGCGGGCTGGGGATATGATTTGAGTGGGAATTATGGTACAAAAATATTAATATCGCTGAGATTTATAATCATTTAATTAAAAAACTTAGCAAGATAAAATAATTCTCTGTGCTTAAAGGCTGTAAAATATGACGAACTCTTGCTTGGTGGGTAGGGGGTCTAAGAAACGTCTCCGAAAGACATGTCTCCAAAAGATGTAACAAGTCTTCAGAAAGGCATATCTGGGGGCAAAGAGACCGAAACAAGCTCCATCTCTACTTTGGTTGAGGAGGGAGAAATACCTTGTATTATCATATATTCTGACCAGAAACATGTCAAATACATTAATAATATTGTGAACCCTCTACGAGAGCTTTTAGTTCAAAAAGGATTTAAACCAAAATTATTATCTGATGAAGCTCTACCCGATGAGCATCTAGGGGAAAGATTTGAAAAACTGGTGGATGAATGTGTATTAGGTATTGTAATCTTAGATGGTCATAGACCCAATGTTATATTTGAATACGGCTTTCTGAGAGGTAAAAACAGGCATATTATACCGATTCAAGGTAGGAATGCTTGTGTGGCTATAAAGAGTTTCTATAGTATAGGGAACGGTACTGATCAAGAGGTTAAATCTGCCACAGGTATGACCCAAGATCGATTTAACCAACTTAAAAATCCGCCTATTTGTTATTTCGATCATCTTTCAAATCGCAAGGGTATAAAGGCAATAGAGGTTGATCAAAACGCTCCGCTGGATTCTCCTGATCATCCTAAAAATAAGGTAGGAAAGGAATTAGATAAAATAATGCCTGAATTAACCAAGGAGTATCATGACTCAAGTTTGAACTCTATTCGTAAGGCTGTGCCCCTTTACTCAGATAGATTTGACGAATTATCCCTAAAAGTATCAGGATATTACAGCGATAGGGAGAAGCTTGGTGTCGGGAAATTAGAGAAGGCTATCGAAGAAACTATTGAAAAAATAAAAAATTTAGAGAGGGATTCAGGCACCCATATTTCTTCTCAAATATATGGCACTATCTCATCTCTTTATAGTTTTTTGGCTGAGAAAGCAGAATGGAAAGATACCCCTAAAATCATTGACAATTACAATAGGGCCCTTGGAATATGTGAGAGAATATTAGAATTTGAGCCTGATCCCGTTCAGATAAGTGAAATACAGATAAAAAGGGGGAGCATCTATTGGGCGCTTTCCAAATACCAAGACAGAAAGGAGAACTGCAAGAAGGCAATCAAAGCCTACGATGAAGCCCTTAAAGTCTACACCCTTGAACGCTTCCCGATTCAATACGCAACGACCCAGAACAATCTCGGGGCTGCGTACGACACGCTTGCCGAGGTAGAGTCAAAGGCAGAGAACTGCAAGAAGGCAATCAAAGCCTACGATGAAGCCCTTAAAGTTTGCACTCTTGAACGCTTCCCGATGGATTATGCAATGACCCAAAACAATCTGGGGGTTGCATATCACACGCTTGCCGAGGTAGAGTCAAAGGCAGAGAACTGCAAGAAGGCAATCAAAGCCTGCGAGGAAGCCCTTAAAGTCTACACTCTTGAACGCTTTCCGATTCAATACGCAATGACCCAAAACAATCTGGGGGTTGCATATCACACGCTTGCCGAGGTAGAGTCAAAGGCAGAGAACTGCAAAAAGGCAATCAAAGCCTGCGAGGAAGCCCTTAAAGTCAGAACTCTTGAACGCTTCCCGATGGATTATGCGATGACCCAGAACAACCTCGGGATTGCATACAGAACGCTTGCCGAGGTGGAGTCAAAGGCAGAGAACTGCAAGAAGGCAATCAAAGCCTACGGGGAAGCCCTTAAAGTGTTTACCGAGGAAGATTTTCCAGAAATTTATCCAGTGGTCGAACGCAATCTTAGAAACTTAATTAATTTCTGTGAAGGTAAATAAATATTGAAATCACCGAACTGGACTACCATCGTGGCTTAACCTTTGGGCAGCCTGATATAGTTTATACTGCTCAATCTTTCACCCATGGATGGATTTTCTATCCACTCAAACCTTTTACACCCTAAACTTCTTCGCCGCTGATTTTGATAACCCTCTTAGCTATCGGAATGCTTTTGTCTGCGTCCTTCACTGCTTTTTCAACAGCAGCGTATAATCCGTTACAGCACGGGACCTCCATCACGGCAACCGTTGCACTTTTTATCTTGTTGTTCCTGAATATCTCGGTCAATTTTTCTTGGTAGGCTTCAATATCATCGAGTTTGGGGCATCCAACCACCAACGATTTTCCGTTCAATAGCTTTGAATGAAAGTTTGCATTGGCAAAAGGGACGCAGTCCGCGGCAACTAATAAATGGGAGTTTTCAAAGAACGGGGCTTGGGTTGGTACTAAGCGTAGCTGAACAGGCCATTGCCTCAGAGCAGAGGTTTGTTCTGCCTTTTTTGATACATCTGCCTTTATCTCTCTCGGTGCCGCTCCTGGACATATATGCGGCGTATCTTTAACTTTGTTTATCTCTCTGATGGGTACTTCAATTCCCTTTTCCTTTAAAACCTCGAGAGCTTCATTAAGATATTTAGTTTCACCGTGATCTTTTAGGTGCTTTAGGTGTGCAATAATCGTGTTCTTACCAGCCTTTACGATATTTTCCATAACTCTCTTTTCATCATAGGGCTTTGCTTCTCTTTCTTCTGTGGTGATGGCACCCTGTGGACAAGTCCCGATGCATGCACCGAGACCGTCGCAGAATAGATCACTAACTAAACGAGCTTTACCATCTATTATCTGTAATGCACCCTCCGGGCAATTAGGAATACACAGGCCGCATCCATTGCACTTTTTTTCGTCAATCTTGATTATTTTTCTTTTCATTCTTGTGTCCTTAGCCTGCTGTAACTATATAAAGGAAATACCTATATAATTCGATTATGGTCTCTCAAACTGTACTGTGATGGATACTGTAAAATATACAAAATTATATGGTTCATCAGGAAGACATATAGTGTAGACATCATTGCTACTTTGAGGATCGTATAAATAAAATAACGATGAACATAAATAGAAGAGCCACTTAAAATAAAAAAGAATAAAACCATAGCGCAGGTGTAGATATGGTCAAAATTAGAAAAGAAGAAATAAAGAAAGTCGTAAGAGACGGCTATGCCAATATTGCGAAGCAGAATAGTTCATGTTGTACTCCTGCGAATTCGTGCTGTTGTAACGCTGATTTAGCCCACGATATGAGCAATAGGATAGGATATACCGATGAAGAACTTAAAGCGGTTCCCGAAAATTCAAATTTGGGCCTTGGTTGCGGGAATCCCGTTGCTATTGCTTCTTTACAAGAAGGCGAAACCGTTCTTGATCTTGGCTCAGGTGCAGGGTTCGACTGTTTTCTTGCTGCCAACAAAGTTGGTACAAACGGAAGAGTTATTGGCGTGGACATGACTCCAGAGATGGTCGAAAAGGCAAGAGAGAACGCTAGGAAAGATAACTATGAAAATGTGGAGTTCAGGCTTGGGGAGATTGAAAATCTGCCTGTTGCTGATAACTCTGTCGATGTGGTCATCTCCAACTGCGTGATCAACCTCTCGCCTGATAAAGAACGGGTCTTCAGGGAAGCTTTCAGGGTGCTAAAGCCAGATGGAAGGCTGATGATATCGGACATGGTTTTGTTAAAGGAGCTTCCAGATTTTATAAAGAACTCAGTCGAGGCGTATATCGGCTGTCTTTCTGGAGCAGTGATGAGGGATGACTATATAGAAGACATAAAAAGGGCAGGATTTCAAGACATCAGGATAATTGATGAAAAATCGTCCCCTCTCGATTACATATTTAATGACGCGAATTCAATCATCGAGATGGGAATACCGCCTGAAAAAATGAAGGAAGTTTCAAGTTCGGTTATAAGCATAAAGGTTTCTGGGATCAAGCCGAATGCAAAATATTGAAAAATGGATTCCTACATCACTTTCATTAAAATTCATTTCAGCTAAGCTTGGAAAGTTACAGCGATACTTTTGATAAAAACATCAGAATGCAAAGTAGAAAATCCTCCTCTATGTAACGTTTAACCTTCAAAAGATATATCTTAGCCAAGGAGAAATGGGATGACATGAGACTACTGGCCGTAGCAGACATACATGGAAACCTCTCGAGGATCGAGTCAATTTTGAGTAGGGCAGGAGAAGTGGATGCAATCCTCGTAGCAGGAGACATAACCAATTTCGGTCCTGACGAAAAAGCCAAGGAGATTTTAGATACTTTAGTTGCAGGCTGTAAAAATGTGATGGCAGTTCCAGGAAATTGTGATCCCCTAAGTGTGCAGAATGTCATACAAAATTCCAGCGTGAAGAACCTCCACGATTCCACCCTCACACTAAACGATATAACGTTTATCGGACTGGGGGGATCGAATCCAACCCCTTTTGGAACGCCTTTCGAACTCTCTGAAAAGGAGATGAAGGAAATACTATCAAGGCTTATGGCAAAAACGAGTGGTCGAACCGTTTTATTGTCTCATGCACCTCCAAGAAATACTCTGGATGTCACAGCGCACGGAAATGTCGGCAGCAAGGCAATAAGGGATATACTGAATCGTTTGGATTTAGTCATATGTGGGCATATACATGAGAAGCGTGGTACTCAAAAGGTCGGAAACACATTGGTCGTGAATCCCGGGCCTGCTGCGAAAGGATTTGCAGCCCTTATCACCATCAACAAAGAGATTAAGGCAGAACTCATCGATCTAGGATGAGTTCTAAATATGACTCGCGTATTGTATCCTCTTTTTTCAGTCCCAATCGATCCAATAGCCCAAAAATGCGATCCTGTGCAGACCGATAGTCACCCTCTTTTGGCACCGAAGCCTCTATTTCCATGAAGGTTCCCAGGCCGAATACATTATCGATCATGATCATAAAGTCATTCAATCTATATGTCTCTCTGTGCTTGGTGATCCTTGCAACTTCATCGAAGCCAAGGGCCTTGAGGATCGCACTGGTTTGGTCTGCGTCTGCAATCGACACCACTATCTCTTCGCGGGTCTTGCTCATTTTGTCCAACTTCGGACCTTTGTATGTCAGGGATGCATCTTTACTAAAACGTATGCGTAGTGCCTCGTCAGTCTCGGCTAAATTGCGATGGGGCGCATTGTAATATATATCCATCTGTTTTTCCGCTCCGATTGGATGTGCCCCTAACTCCTTTAGTTTGCGCCTCGCAACTTCCTTATCTTTCAATGGCAACTTGATTTCGACTTCTATCATGTATGTATGTAAGTGAAGATGAGATTTTAAGTATTTCAATCAAGCTGTTATCTGACGTTAACTTTTTAGTTTCTTTCAAAATCCCTGCACCATTGTCAGGAAATGAACATTATTTTAACCAAAATGCCTCCCTATGTGCTACCTCTACCCAAGCAAATCTCTAAAAATAGCCCCTTTTGTTGGAAGGTTAAAGTGCATATATGGCATAGTATTGAGACGAACGACGTGATAATCGAGTTGAAAGGGTTTGAGGCAGGGTTAAATACAAGGGCATTGCGCTCTATCGATAAAGGAAATTAAAACAAATCTTTCCGTGGTTTGATATTAATTGCTTCAAAGTTTCAATGAATGCGCTGTTATGTCTGGCTATGTTATGTGCAATGTGCCGAATGTCTCAAAGTGGTCTAACCTTCGCTGACAGATATCTTAAAATATTAAGCCGTTTCTTTATGCGAATATTATGCCGATCAAGAATGGAAACTTCATCAAAATAACGTATACGGGGCGATTGGAGAACGGAGAGATCTTTGATACTACTGATGAAAAGGTTGCAAAAGAATTTGGCATCTTCAATGAAAATGCTAAATATGGGGCTAATATGATCGTGGTTGGTTCAGGGCATGTCCTAAAGGGGCTGGATGAAGATGTAGTTGGGAAGGAGGTCGGATACAAGGGCAGTGTTCAAATCTCCCCGGAGAAGGGATTTGGTGAGAGGGACCCTGCTTTGGTTGAAACTGCCATGGTATCTAAGTTTGAGGAGAGGCCCTATCCGGGAATGCGGGTTAGCATCAATGGTAGAGTGGGTACTGTGGAGACTGTGATCGGTCGTAGAGCTAGAGTTGACTTCAATCATCCCTTGGCTGGGGAGACTTTGACATACGAATATAGCATAGATGAGAAATTGAAGGGTACAAAGGCCAAGATGGAAGGATTGATACATTTGTATGCAAATGCCGATCTCGATGTTGAAATTGAGGGTGATGTAGCAACGGTGATAGTGCCATATGCTTTATCATTTGATCAACGTTGGTTAGTGTCAAAACAAAGAATCGCTAATGAGATGTTCTCTAATACCAGTTTACAAGAAGTCAGATATCTGGAAAAGCACGTTGCTCCAAAAGTTGAGAAGAAGGCTAAAAAGAATATTGAGGGTGGAAAGGACAGCACAGAAGAAGGACAATAAATTATTTAGCATCATCCGTTAAAGTCCAACCATGCTGCTTTCAACATCTTGTATTTTCCTTGCGAGTTCTCTTTCCAACTCATTGGCATCTTTGTAGTTGACACGTGTGAACGCTGATAGGTCTGACTTTTTTGTTTATCCCTGCTTAAGATCACGGGTTTGCCATAACGCCAAGCAAGACCTAGCCCCGCATTCGTATTTTCCTCAGAGATATCTGTTATACAAGATGATCTAATTGGCTCGCAAATGGTTGTGCAGTACATCCCAGTTGATTCACCCATTTTAATATGTTTTGATATTACTGGCTCTAATCCCGCACTTTTAACTGATTTACCAATCACATCTTCAATTTCTCTTGATTCGTAGTCATAGATGATGAAGCACTGATCTTTTGGCTCGAAAATACGGTCACATTTACCACCAATCAATGCACAATAGACCCAAACACCTCTTTTAAGAGGGTTTTTAGGAGTTCATTTTCTTTTTTGTAATCAACTATGCTCTGCTCTTCAACCAAGGCCCGAAGATGGGCATGAATATCTTCTAAGAGGTCTAAGGTCGCACTATAATGATAATATAGACCGCTGATACTCAACATTTGTGCGGGTAATGCTGGTGAATATCCAGTTTCTTCAATGACATCATTCACGATATTTTCCAGTATACGAGTTTGTGTTGATCCGATGGGGTACTTTATTTCGCCTCCCTCTAAATGGCTCTCCACACGCTCAATGAATCTTTCAACCCGTTGGAGAAGGGATAGTAAACTCATTTTTGCTCCTATTATTTTATATCATCCATTTGATTAACTATTCCCTTTTCAGCTCTACCAATCTAAGTGCGAGTCCATTAGCGCAATTCTCCGGTGGCTCACCCAGTACGCTATGGATCGTGCATTTATCTCCAGGGCGAAGCCAGAGTGGGTGGCAAAGATCATAGATACTGCAGGTATTCTTGTCACATCTTGGTGGATTAAAAGATATTTTTGAGCCTTCAAGCGCTTTCCTTGACTCTATGGTTACTATCGTAGGGGTCTCCGTCACCTCTACGACATAAACGCCCCCATCATGTAGTGGACATTCATGGTGTGTGTCTCTCGTACTTACTACTTGGTATCGCCTTCCGATATCCAAATTCATACAAGTGTTTTTGAGCCTGCACCCCTCACATTCACTGGTCGGGCCATTGAAGACGAATTCAATCCCAACTTTTGCCAATCGCGTTCCAATAAGTGTTACTTTTATAATATTCATGTTATAACTCCTGTAGTTCTTGCAAGTTTCTCGGCCATCTCCCTAGTCAAGCCAGTCCCGAGGATCGTGTATCTAGCTGGTCGAATCTCATGGGCATGAACCAGTGCTTCGATGATGTATGCGTCATCGATGCCCAATTCTTCTGAATTAGTCGGCGCACCTATGTTCTTCAGTGAATCTCGCATGGATTGCCAATCACCCTTGTGAAGGTACATCATCATGATCGTGCCCACACCACATTGTTCACCATGCAGAGCAGGTTTAGGTGCGATTCTGTCCAATGTATGACTGAACTTATGCTCTGAGCCTGACGCGGGTCTGCTGCTTCCTGCAATACTCATCGCCACACCTGAGGATATTAGAGCCTTGACCACAATTCGGACCGAAGCCTCCAGTCCGGGTTTGATGGAGTTAGATGCATCCACTATGATCTTTGCAGTCATCTGAGACAGAGCAGCTGCGTATTCACTGTATTTAGTGTCATGTAGCTTATTTGCCAATTGCCAGTCCTTGACTGCAGTATAATTTGAGATGATATCTCCGCAGCCTGATGCTAATAACCTATATGGGGCAGATGCGATTATCTTCGTGTCAGCGATAATGCCTAGTGGTGTTTGTGCTTGTACTGAAACAGTCTGAGCATTGTGGGTTAAAGACGCTCTGGATGATGCTATGCCATCATGAGAAGCTGCGGTTGGCACACTTAGAAAAGGGATGCCTAATTGTGTGGATGCAAGCTTAGCGACATCTATGGATTTGCCTCCACCAACGCCAACCAGAAAAGTCGCCCTGATCTCGCCTGCACGCTGCTTAACATGCTCCAACTCAGACGTGGATGCAGATGAAACGATGATTGCATCCGCTTCATAATTCTCCTCAGATAGTGTTTTCACCACTCTTTCACCAGCTATCTGTTTGGTGATTTTGCCTGTCACCACAAGGGCACAACCATCAAGTTTGAGCTCCTTACAGACCTTGCCAACATCCTTTATCGCATCAGGCCCTACCAATATATCTCTTGGCAATTGCATCCGTTTGGAAGCATTTAAGTCCTTTTCGTTCAAAGAAATACCTCATGGCTGTTTCATCTTTCCAGAATTTCATCACCGAATATTACATTGACCCAATCACACATGGTGCCAGCTATAATCCCGTGAACACATTGACTTGGGGGATTCTATTAGGCATTGCAATCTTTGGGGTATTAAAGTTACTGGAAAAATTGCGAATAGAGATCGATGAGCGGTTTATAATGATGACTTTGCCCTATATGCTGGTTGGCAGCACTCTCAGGGTGATGGAGGATGCAGACATGTTTGCACCTCCGATGAAATATCTGTTCATCACCCCCCTGATCTTTTTTTTAATTGCAGCCGTTTGCCTTGCCATATTGCTAACACTGACCGAATTGCACAAAAAGGGAAAAATTGGTGACAGGGGCATGTCTTTTCTATATGTTGGAGCCGGGTGGGAGATTTTGAGTCTATTCATCCTCTTATCAACTCAGGAGATCACCAGATTATGGGTTCTGCTTGCTGTCTTGGGCATTGCAACGCCTATGGCAATGGCTGTATACTTGATAGCAAGACGATTTGATATGGCGTGGATGAAAGAAATAAATGCTGTCATCCTTTGGGCACATCTGTTCGAAGCCACATCCACGTTTATTGGAGTAGATTTCCTTGGATATGGGGAAAAGCATGTGCTGAGTACTTTTATGATAGACTGGAGTGGAACAGGGGCGGTGATGTATCCCCTGAAGCTCATAACCATCCTCTCAATTCTATACATAATCGATCATCATCTCTCAGAAGAGCCTAAGACCGGCAATCTGGCAAAGCTGGCTATCTTGATGCTTGGACTTGCTCCAGGATTGAGAAATACGCTAAGGATGATGTTGGGCATATGAATTGGATGAGTAAGTAAATAGACATGGACAAATGTGTGGTAAACTATATGAATAGAATTAACACAAAAGAGGCAATCGCATACCTCAGTTACCTAAAAGGCTATATTCTCTTCGTGTCATTGATTTTCGTCCTATCGATTCTTATGGGATACTGGTACTTTAGCTTGGATATGGCGTTTGCAACTCAGACTTCTGCAGACATCAGTGAAATGTTCGCCATCCTCGAAAGCCTACATCCATTGATTATAATGGTCATCATTTTTTTAAACAACTCGATCAAATGTCTTATCGTCCTGCTACTTGGCATTGGGTTTGGATTAGTTCCCTTGGTATTTTTGACCTATAACGGGTTCTTGATCGGCGTGGTTGTCCTCATGACTGAGAGGATAGAAGGCACTCTCTATGTATTGGCTGCCATTGTTCCCCACGGCATCATTGAGTTGCCCATGGTCCTCCTCAGCGCAGCAATAGGTATCAGGCTCGGCCATGATTTGTGGAGCGCCCTAATGGGCAAGAAGGCGGACATTAAGAAAGATTTTAAGAAAGGCATGCTATTCTATATGCATTGGATTCTGCCTTTGTTATTCCTTGCGGCAGCAGTCGAAACGTTCTTAACTCCCTTGATCGTGATTATGGTGATAGGATGACGGGTGAAAAGCTTCCGAGAAAAGAGAAATTTAGCGAGTGGTATAATGAAATCCTTCAAAGGGCAGAGATTGTAGATGTCAGGTATCCCACAAAAGGGCTCTGCGTGTGGTACCCATTTGGATTTGCGCTTCGGCAAAGAACATACTCAATTCTGAGATCGCTGTTAGATGTGGATCATAAGGAGGTGATGTTCCCCCTCCTCATACCCGAGAATGAGTTTATGAAGGAGGCTGAGCACATCAAGGGATTTGAGGATGAGGTGTACTGGGTCACAAAAGGCGGCTCTAAATCTCTTGAGATGCCACTGGCGCTGCGCCCTACTTCTGAGACCGCAATCTATCCCATTCTACGGCTGTGGATACGCTCCCATGTGGATCTGCCGCTCAAGATATACCAGATAGTGAACACATTCCGCTGTGAGACTAAACACACCAGACCGTTAATACGCGTCAGGGAGATCACGTCTTTCAAGGAAGCTCACACCGCCCATTCAACCTGGGAGGAGGCAGAGGCACAGGTCAAGGATGCGTTGAAACTATATGGTGATTTTTTCCGCAGATTGGCCGTTCCCCATGCGATCACAAAACGCCCGGATTGGGACAAGTTTCCCGGGTCGGATTATTCGATGGCAGTGGACACTTTGATGCCAGACGGAAAAGCGCTCCAGATTGGTACCGTCCACCATCTGGGCACAAATTTTTCTAAAACGTTTGACGTCAGATATGAGGACCCGGTGGGTGAGCAGCGATACGTGAACCAAACATGCTACGGCATCTCTGAGAGGTGTATTGCAGCCATGATAGCTGTCCACGGCGATGATAGGGGGCTGGTGTTACCGCCAGAGATAGCACCCACCCAGATCGTCATAATACCGATCATTGCTGGGGGAAAGGATGTATTGGGTGCCTGTAAGCACGTTCTAGACATGTTGAAAGTCAGGGCAGTCTTGGATGATTCTCAGGAGAGGCCCGGTGCCAAATACTATAAGTGGGAGATGAAGGGCGTGCCCCTGCGCGCAGAAATAGGTCCCCGCGAAATGGAGAGGGGCGAGGTAATGCTTGTGCGTCGAGACACGTTTGAGAGGGAGGCAGTACCTCTATCAAAACTTAGCAAGGCCGTAGAGGATAAATTGGGCGCCATACATGCCAACCTGTATGAAAAAGCCAGACAGGCACTTGACTCAAGGATCGCTGACTGCAAGACGCTGGATGAGGCAAAAGTTGCAATCCGCAAAGGTATGGCCAAGGTCAGCTGGTGCGGCGAAGAGGGATGTGGCTTGAGGATGGGAGAGATCACCGATGGAGAAGTACTTGGTGAATTGGCAGAGCTCGAAAGAGGCAAATGTCTAATTTGCGGCAAAAAAACGGACAAAGTAGTGTTGGTGGCAAGGTCGTATTAGGTTATAACTTTTTACAATTTCCCTTAACTCTCGGAAAATAGCCCTTTTTGGTGAAAGGTCGGAAAGCGCATATATAATTGGGGTGATCGAAGTGGTAATAGAATTGAAAGGACATGGGGAATATCTGGGGGTTAAACACAAGGGCTTTGCGTTGTATCGAGAAAGGAAATTAAAACAAGTGATTCCTTTTCACAGTTTAGAGGGCGTTTTAATTGCACCCAACAACACGGTTTCAACGAATGCTTTGGTGTATCTGGCTATGTATAACGTGCCAACAATCCTAATATCCTAAAGCGGAAGAATAGTAACCACAAAACAAGCCCGGCTATGGCAGCAAGGATAATTAATATCAGCCACCAGTTGATCCACCATGAATTAAGTATCTTACCGCAGACAGGCAATCCTACCTATCACACCGAATGAGATTTCATGGGAGTGAGGCAGTACATCGCCCAACCCATATATTGGTGCTGGAACTGTAAATAATCATCCTGGTCAATACGAAAATGATTGAATACTTGTTCATAGTCAGGGTGGTTAGGATTTTCCTCAAGCCAATGTATCAGTCCATACCAGCCATCCGAAATGTATCTGTCCCAGTCGTCGTAGCTTGCACGGATGATGTATTCGAGTTCAAAGCCTTCGTCCCGGGTAAATTGAGCAAGTTCCGCTTCTGTGTGGGTATTTACCTGTTTTTGGGCATATTCCGGATGTACCTGATTGCTAAGCCAATGAGTTTCGCCGATACCGAGGCGTCCACTCTGATGGACAGCCCTCTTCATTGCTTGGATCGTCTGCTGATAACCGCCAAAAACAAACGTTGATCCAATACATGTTGCTGCATCGAAAGCCCCCTCTTTAAATACATAGTCAAGCGCAGGGGAGCAAACGATTTCGATTCGGTCCGACAACCCTCTCACGGCTAGCTTTTTCCTGGCCCGGTCGCAGAAATCTTCGGATATATCTATGCCAATACCATTGATACCAAATTCCTCAGCCCATAGAGTGAGTGGCTCGGCACAACCACAACCGAAGTCGATAACCCGGCTTCCTTTTTTCAATCTGAGTAGGTTGCCAAGTTTAATGATCTTTTCAGACGTGGAAGGGTTTAGTATCTCCATATAGCGGTGTGAAATACTCATAAGGTCAAAAAATTCCATAATTCAAGCCTCCTTCAGGAAATATTAACTTCATTAATAAAGATGTTGTGATCTACTTTGGAAACCAATTTCGGATGTATTTTATAATATTCGGCATATTTTTAATGTAAGTTTCTTACTTTACATTCAAAGATGTAACACAGCGAAACTCAAAGTGAATTAATCGATTTTGGAATTAAAAATCTAAAAGCAATGCATCAGCACTAATTTAAAAATTAAACTTTAAAAAAGAATTCTTTAAAAAAAGTTAAATATCTTTTCAAAGATGATCATATTGGATATAAAATTGAAGGGATAACTGAAAGTATGTCAGAGAATAACAGAAAAAAAGCGGAAATCAAGATTTCTGGAATGACCTGCGCAACCTGCGCTACAACTATCGAAAAATCCCTGCTGGATCAGGAAGGAGTTGCAGGTGCAAAGGTGAATCTCGGGACTGAGACCGCCACCGTGGAGTATGCGCCAACAAAAGTAAATCTCGCAGGTCTTGAAAGGGCGATAACAGATGCAGGCTACGGCGTGATCCATGAAAAAGCCACGCTGAAGATCGGGGGAATGACCTGTGCGGTGTGCGTAAAAACCATTGAAACCGCCCTCAAAAAACTGGATGGTATCTTTGATGCTACGGTTAATCTCGGCGCTGAGAGAGCGTACGTTACCTACAACCCACGAATAACCACGATCGCAGATATGAAGAAAGCCATTGAAGATGTAGGTTATCAGTATCTCGGACTTGAGGGAGAAGGGGCAGAAGATTTGGAAAAACTCTCAAGGGAGCGAGATTTGCGAGAGAAGCGCAATAGACTCCTCATTGGTTTTGCCGTTGCTATTCCGCTCATGATTCTTATGTATGCTCCCATCAGCCTTCCTTTTTCAATGGCGTATTTCATGTTGGTAGTTTCAACTCCTGCTTTCATCTATGTAAGCTCTCCCATATTCCGAGCTGCATACAGATCACTTAAAAATAGAAATCTCAACATGGACGTCATGTATTCGATGGGGATAGGCGTAGCCTTTGTCGCAAGCCTTCTAGGTACTTTTGAGCTGGTATTGACCATGGATTTTCTGTTTTATGAAACTGCGCTTATGCTGGCCTCTTTTCTCACCATGGGGCGATATTTGGAGGCGAGAGCAAAAGGAAAAACCTCGGAATCGATAAAAAAATTGATGGGCTTGCAGCCAAAAACCGCCACCGTCCTTCGTGATAATCGTGAGATTGAAATACAGATCGCTGACGTTCAGATAGGCGATAAAATCATTGTGAAGCCAGGAGAGAGAATCCCGGTAGATGGGGAAGTCGTTGAGGGCGAGAGCTACGTGGATGAATCAATGATTACAGGAGAGCCTCTTCCTACTTTGAAGCAAAAAGGGGATAAGGTCGTTGGAGGCACGATTAACAAAAATAGCGTGATAACATTCAGCGCGACGAAAATAGGGCGTGACACCGTGCTCTCTCAAATTATAAAGCTTGTGGAAGAGGCGCAGGGCTCACGACCGCCCGTTCAGCGAATTGCAGACAAAGTGGTTAGCTATTTCATCCCAACGGTGCTGGCCATCGCAATTCTTGCCTTTACGGTCTGGTATGTTGTTCTCGGCAATACTCTGCTTTTTGCCCTTACCTCCCTGATCTCTGTGCTTGTCATCGCATGTCCCTGCGCTCTTGGGCTTGCGACGCCTACAGCGGTAACGGTGGGCGTAGGTCGTGGTGCAGAGCTCGGTGTGCTCATTAAGAGCGGTGAAGCGCTTGAAATGTCTGAGAAGTTGACTTCTATCGTTTTTGACAAAACGGGAACGCTTACAAAAGGCGAGCCGGAGGTTACCGACATAATCGGTTTCGAAATTGACGAAATGGCGTTGCTCAGGTTGGCAGCGAGCGTGGAGAAGAATTCGCAGCACCCCCTCGCAGAGGCGATAGTGAGACGGGCTGAGGAAGAAGGAATCGTGACCGAGGAGATCAAGGGCTTTGACACCTTTGGGGGAAAAGGTGTAACGGCAAATGCCGGGGGGAAAGAGCTGCTTATAGGTAACAGGGCACTTTTTGAAGAGAAAAATATCTCATATTCTGAGCATATTGAAGAAACGATATTTCGGCTCGAAAAAGAGGGGAAGACTGCCATGCTCATCGCCAGTGATGACGAAATGATTGGCATTATCGCTGTTGCCGATACCCTGAAAGAAACTACCAAGGAATCAATAAAAGCGTTGAAAGACATGGGGCTGAACGTCATCATGATCACTGGTGACAATGCACGAACTGCCCATACTATCGCAGATCAAATCGGTATAGATAAGGTATTGGCAGAGGTTTTGCCGCAGGATAAAGCGGAAGAAGTTAAGAGGCTGCAAAACGAGGGTGAAATAGTCGCGTTTGTAGGCGATGGAATTAATGATGCACCTGCATTGGCACAGGCTGATGTAGGCATCGCAATAGGCAGTGGTACGGATGTGGCAATCGAGAGTGGGGAGATCGTGCTTATAAAGGACGACCTTATGGATTCAGTTGCGGCGGTGCAATTGAGTAAAAAGGTGATGTCGAGGATTAAGCAAAATCTGTTCTGGGCTTTTGCTTATAACACTGCTCTCCTTCCCATGGCTGCGGGAATACTATATCCTTTTTTTGGGATCACTTTTAAACCCGAACTTGCAGGGCTGGCAATGGCGATGAGCTCTGTGACGGTAGTGACGCTTTCGTTGATGTTGAAAAAGTACACGCCGCCTGCAAAGAGAATAAGAAAAGAAAGCGAAGGTGATGCGAAAAAATGAGAAGCAAAATGGGAGAAGTGCTGAAAATGAGAAAAGCATTTGGTTCCAAGTTAACATCATCACCTGATGTGGTAACTTCTTTATTTGAAGAGACTTCACCTGAAGTTGAAATGCGACTGCAATAAGGGGAATTACATGAGAGAAGGTATTGACAATGGCAAAGGGCAAGGAGTTGTTTTACGCCATAGGGCGGGGTTTAACTGAGATGGCGTGATATGACCAAAAATAGAGGATTAATAGTGGTATTGTCTGGGTTGTTGATCGCTGTGGTATTAGTAGCAGGATGCGTTGAGGAGTTACCGAATAATGAAACGGTAATGCCAAGTCCGACATCATCCCCAACGCTGAGTCCAACGCCCTCCTCTACACCAAGCATAACACCAAGCCCAACTACATCACCATCGGAAGGGGTACCATCTCCTCCCCGGTGGATAAATTTATCCATCTCCAACGCACCCGCTTTGAATCAGACAGCAGAATTGACGTGTGAGATGCTTATCGAGTCCACAAACACCACGACTGAAATCGAATTACCAGAAGGATTCGAGTTGGTCAGCGGAAATCTCACATGGAAAGATGGAGGAGGCAGCGTTACGGTGAAAGCTGTTAAAACTGGTAATTGGACCGTCACAGCAGCCGCTGAGCATTATGTGGTTACCGAAAATGGCACACTTTGTCATGATTGGGGCAGCGTAGATCGTGTTTACATAGCTGTGCGTGAAGATACTGCTTGGATAAGCGAAACTCCGTTTATAGAGATACCTCCACTGCCACCTGGACCAGTTATTGTAGAGCCTCGGGTGAATATCACTCCAGAACTAACACCAGTGAAAACTCCTTCTGGAACTATCATTACACCTAAACCAGTGACACCACCACCTGTGCCATCTACTGGAATGGAAGTAAATTTGTCTATTTCAAATGCACCAGCATTAAATGAGACAGCTGAATTAATCTGCACAATAACATCGATTTCTGATGCATATAATACTACAGCTCGAATCGAATTGCCAAAAGGGCTGGTTTTAGCGAGTGGCAACCTTTCTTGGAACGGAGACATTATTGTGCCAGAAGAGGAGAAACTTAAACATCCACGCCCGAATAGATCTGATCCAGAATATGATCGTTTGTGTGAAGAATATGAATATCCAAAAGGTAGAGTAGAATTCAGTGCTGTAGTAAAATCTGTTGAAATTGGAAATTGGACAATTGCCGCAACCGCTGGGTATGATGTATTCACTGAAGAATGTATACGATACGGACGACTAGGGGATTCGGATTATGTTTATGTCGCTGTACGGGAAAATACCGCTTGGATAAGTGAAACATTATTCACAACCGAAGGCCCAGCTCCAGCACGTCAATTGAATGTTACTCCACCATTACCACCTGTAGAACCCCCCTCAGAGAATATCACTACGCCTGAACCAGCGAAACCGCCAACACCACCCACATCATCGATGCCTTATAGTCCACAACCCAAACCTGAAACGATAATAGTATATCCCGGCGGTCCGGACTTCACCGTTCCTCTTAACCTCACGTATCCCCATAACCAGTCTCTTAAACCGATCATCTATTACTATCGGTACGGCAGTGGCACTCTTCTTCCTTATCCGGCTCTCGTTGGGGATTTATCCCCCACCGGGAGCGATATACCGGTTGATACGTCCATTTCAGTACAATTTGAACGATGGATACGACCTGAAGTGGTGAAACTGGAAATCGAGCCTTATACGGAAATGAGCCATGCCGAGAGAGAACCGGCGGGTATCGGCGGCGAAAAGTTCACCTTTTATCCAGCCGAACCATTGCAATCCGAAACGACCTATACTGTCAACGTCACGTTTGGTTTCAATAGGACTGAGCCTCTTCAGTGTGGTGAGGAGTATTGTGCACCGTATGAAACCATCACATGGATTTTCACTGTCGAGTCAACAATAAAAAGAGGGGAGATTTAAATGATATGTAAGCGTACAACAATATTTACGATTTCGGTACTTCTTCTTATTTGCCTGAGCATGATAGGGTTAGTTAAAGCTCAGAGTAATCCGTCGTTCGAGAGAGCAAAAATCAAGAAAGGAGCCCAATTAAGCTAGCAGTCGAATCTCCAAAATTCTTGCTTCAAAAAAAGAAAGAAAGGAGGTGAACGAAAATGGCAATAGACCCTGTATGTAAAATGACCGTAGACGAGAAGACGGCGAAGTTTAAGAGCGAATATAAAGGCAAAACCTATTATTTCTGTGCGCCGGGATGCAAAAAGGCGTTTGAGGAGAACCCCGAAGATTACATGGGATAGAAGAAGTTACTTTAGAACTTTCGTTTGGTAACTTCAATCAGACAGTCTCTTCTATGGGAATAATGTCTCTCAACTAATGCATTTTCAACAGGACTTTTAGATATTACAGGCATGAAGTTCAGAACCAAACTCCGGAAGCCTGGAAAAATGGGCTTTTCGACGACAATTTCCCACATAGTCCACTTGAATTTAGATTCAGAGTACGGAAGTATAATGTGATCTGGGGGTTCAATGAGACGATTGGTAAGTGGACGGTGGGTTGGTTGAGGTGAGGGCATTCGCCCGAAGACCAAGGTCTTATAAAAAAAGTCTTATAAGAGATAGCACATACTACTTCAATAAAAAGGAAAAATGAGGCTAAAAAGGTAATGAAGAATAAGATTACAGCCACGCTTTTAGTGGCGCTAATGGTCCTATCGATGTTCGCCGCGTTTGTGACGCCGGCTGGGGCAGCAGTGACTACCAATCCGGCTAATATAGCCTACGTTGGAGAGGATGTAACCATTTCTGTAA